>CAJOMV010000112.1 GCA_905235805.1 uncultured Ruminiclostridium sp. | reverse complement strand
GAGGAAGAAGCTCCTGTTGAAGAGACAACAGTAGAGGAAGAAGCTCCTGTTGAGGAAACAACAGTCGAGGAAGAAGCTCCTGTTGAGGAAACAACAGTAGAGGAAGAGGCTCCTATTGAGGAGACAACAGTCGAGGAAGAAGAGACCGAGTATGAGGAGATAACAGTTCCTCAGACAATGCCTATCAGCTTCCTTGTAACAACAGCTCCCGAGGTAACAGAGGTTGCCGAGGAAGAAGCTGCACCGGTTGAAGAAACAACAGTCGAGGAAGAAGCTCCTGTTGAGGAAACAACAGTCGAGGAAGAAGCTCCTGTTGAGGAAACAACAGTCGAGGAAGAAGCTCCCGTTGAGGAAACAACAGTCGAGGAAGAAGCTCCTGTTGAGGAAACAACAGTCGAGGAAGAGGCTCCTGTTGAGGAAGCACCCGCAGAGGAGACTCCCGCAGTTGTTGAAGACGCTGCTCCCGTGGCTGACCCCGTAGCTCCCGTTCTCCCGCCTTACTATGTACCGGCAGGTATCGTAGAAGATGCGGCAGAAGAGACACCCGATGAGCTGGTTCTCACAGAAGTATCTTATGACGAAGAGACCGAAGAGACCGTTGACGAGGATGACGAGCTTGTACTCACAGAGGTAGTTTACGACTCCGATGATGATACAATGAAGCCCGTTCCGCAGCAGTTCGATTTCGAAGAGAATGAAACACCTCTCGGCGAATTCGACTTCGACGCTAACCCCACACCTCTCGGCGAATTCCCGAACTTCGGTTCGTCCGACAACCCTGCAACAGGCGTTGCATCTCCGATCGCGGCAGGCACAGCTGCTCTTGCATCTCTTGCAGTAGCACTCAAGTCCCGCAAGAAGAGAAAGTAATTCGGTAATAATAAAGCCCACTGCGTGAGCAGTGGGCTTTTTCGTTATTGATATCAGTCAGCGGAAGGTGTGATCTCCCTCAGCTTTTCAACAGCCTCCGGTATCTCGGGGAGGAAGTCCATGAACCATTCCTCCGACTCCTTGATATACTTCCTGCGGAACGCGTCATCGGCTTCGACGGCGGAGCGCAGGTTGTGCAGCCTGTCAGCACCCTTGACAAGGAACGCTGTCGGGTCGGAGCGTATCCCGGAGATATAGTCCGCCATTACCACATTCCGCGGCTTGGTGAGGAGTCTGACAGTACGCAGTACGCTGCTTCCGCCGATACGCTCGATCTCCTCCTCTGTGGCTGCCGTATCCTCCAGCAGGTCGTGGAACAGGGCTGTGATAACGCAGTCTGTGTCCCCGCCCTTCTCGCGGACTATCCCGGCGACCGCCACAGGGTGAGTGATGTACTCCTTCCCGCCCTTCCGGTACTGACCCTTGTGCATGAGCGTCGCGTAACCCAGTGCCGCTTCATACCTTTCTTTTTCGTTCTTTATCATGTCGTCACCCCTTTTCCTTGATTTCCTGTCTGCAATTATATAATAGCAGATACGGCAGGATCTGTCAACAGCGCCGGAGCAGAACAGTCCCGAATCAGGGACAGTTCTCAGAGGGTGGTAATGTTGTACAAAGCGAAAAAATATTGTTGTGCAAAAGGTAGAATATCAAAAAAACGTGAAACTTTTTGGGCATAAAAAGCGTTCTATTATATAGAGGGATTTTTTCCAATAAAATGCAGAGGGAGAGATACAGATGAAGAATGTCGGGAAAATAATAGCGCTTACACTGTGTGCGGCAATGCTCCTGTCGGGCTGCGACACCGAAGCTCCGCAGGAAACGGAGACCGCCGTGATCACGGACGAGCCTGAGCAGGCTCCCGGGGAGAATGCGGAGTCTGTTCCGTTCATGTATACGGAATCCAAGAACGGGGACGTGACGGTGAACAAGTATGTCGTTGACGAGGTGGTAGTCCCGGAGACGATAAACGGCTCACCGGTCACCAATGTCGCTATGGGTTCGATACTGAATTCCTGCGAGGCTAAAACGCTGACGATAGAAGCGAAGATAGAGAAAATGCAGAGTCTCGGGGCTTTCAGCGAGCTTTCCGAAATAAACCTCCCGAACACGATGAAGGAGATAGACCCGGCTAAATTCATGAACTGCAATCACCTTGCGGCTGTCAACATCGAGCCGGGCGGGGATTTCTGCAGTGTGGACGGGATAGTGTACACCGCGGACATGAAGACCCTTGTCTGCGCGCCTCCCGGCATGAACGGGAGCCTTACGGTGCCGGACACGGTAGAGACTATCGGAAAATATGCCCTCGGTTACTGCGGGGTGAGCGAGCTTGTCCTTCCCGACGGGCTGAAGGTTATCGAAGACAGCGGCTGCCGTAATCTTCCGATAGCCCGCATTGATATCCCCGCCTCGGTGACGGAGATAGGCGGCTGGGCTTTCAGGGACTGCAATCAGCTCGCTGAAGTGAAGCTGCACGACGGGCTCGAAAAGATAGGCACCTGCGCCTTTGACGGGACAAAGCTTGACGAACTGTATCTCCCCGATACGGTGACAGAGTGCGGGAAGTATCTGTTCGGCGACCAGAGTATGCCGGTCTCGGTCCCCTTGGCGCTGTTTGACGGCGATAACGGGCTGAAGGACTACGCCAACGTCACATTCCGCGGCGAGACAATGCTCGACACTGCGGTACGGCAGGGGATAAACAAGTACAGCAGATGTGAACTGCTGCTGTTCATCGACCTTGACTTTGATGGGTTCCCGGAGCTGCTTACTCAAAATGTATATAATTCGTCCGACACACTTATCTATACCTATTCGGAGGAAGAGGGCTGGGGGTCTCACACAGACTGGAAAGGCTATTACAGTGAACCGTCTGTGTATCGCAGTGACCCGGAAGTATATAATAATATATGGCTGACTTCAATATATAAGGAATGGAAAGATTCCGATTACAGGAGTGGTTCAAATCCGCTTGAAAACGTTGAATTATTGCAGTCCAACGAGACGGGGGAACAATTCTACCGCTACGGAAAGAAATTCAGCTATCCCGACGGCAGCGCTGCAAATAAATACACGAGAGAGGACTGCACCGTGCTTGCCACCTTTGACAAGGACGGCATAAAAGAGCGCTACAAACCAATAGGCAGAGGTGTGATATTCGACAGCGAGTTCCGCGACAAGCCGAACGGGGAAGTGCAGAAAACCATAATAGTCGGTGAAGAGACGATAAGCACCTATCCGTACATATACAACACGATACCGAACAGACAGAAGGTGCTGATCAACGGCGTTGACATAATTCACGGCGGGGAGCATGAGGGAGTGAGCTTCGACTGGTTCACGAACACTCTCACCCTCGACAACGCTGTTATCGAGAGCACGGACAAACGCGCCATTGACTTTATGGATATCGAATACCCGGAGATAGTTCTTGTGGGCGAAAACCGTGTGTACTCGGAGGAAAAAGCCTCGATACACTGCGATACATCTTTGACTGTCCGCGGGGAGGGAACTCTTGACGTGGGAAGTATCGCCCTGAGCTTCAGTGAGACGTATATCGACCACTGGAGCCGCGATGATGTACAGACCCTGTTCATTGAATGCGACGCGACAGTCCGTGAAGCCGAGCCCGGCAGCTTCCGCAATACCGTGGCGAAAATATCGCTTGCTGAGAACGCCCACCTGATCTGCGGCACCGAGGACGCACCCAGCCTCGGTATCGAAACGCCGCTGCTGAAGGTAATGGAGAATTCCCGCGTCGATATCGTGAGCAGCGACAACGGCGTGACTGACCTGAAGGGCTATAAGGGCGGCTATAACGGAGACATGACGATATATGTCGAGGACGACGCTGTGATGAATATTACGGCAGAGCGTTACGGGATACAGGAACGCTCCGGCAGGGACGGCATTCTGTATGTAACAGGAAACTCGAAGCTGAATGTAAAGGCGGGCATTACCGGGCTTGCCCTTGACGCTTATACCGGCAGCGATTCCAGATTGTATATTGCCGGTACAGCCGTCCTTACGGTTGACAGCGACGGTGTCGGCATAGATACGGACGGTGTCACCATAGCCGGCGGCACTCTCGAAGTAAACAACACCTCCGGCTCGGTAGCTGTCCGCACAGGTAATGTGGAGATCACCGGCGACCTTATTTCGCAGGTCGGCGGCTGGGGCGACGAGCATACCGCATATCTTAAAATTGTCGTGCAGGAGAAGGAGCCCGAATATCCCGACTACTATTACAGCGATTACGGCGCAAAGGCGAAGCCTGTGATATACCTCTACCCAGAGGAGCAGACCGACGTTTCCGTGCAGGTGTCATTTCCGCAGGGCGGTGAGTTCACCTGCACCTATCCCGACTACGGCGACGGCTGGAACGTTACGGCAATGCCCGACGGCACGCTGTACGACGCGGACGGGAACGAGTATTACTGTCTCTATTGGGAGGGTGTCGGCTATGACACTATGACCGGGGAGGAGGGCTTCTGCGTAAAGGGCGAGGACACGGCGGCATTCCTTCGGGAAAAGCTGCTCTACATCGGGCTTACTCCCCGCGAAGCCAACGAGTTCATCATCTACTGGCTGCCGAAAATGCAGGACAACCCGTATAACATCATCTCGCTCTACACCGAGCAATACGCGGAGTGCGTCCCGCTTTCCGTATCTCCCGCGCCCGATACGCAGATACGCGTGTTTATGACATACCGCGCAAGTGATACGCCCGTGGATATCCCGGAGCAGTCCCTTCCGCACTGTGACCGCACCGGCTTCACCCTCGTCGAGTGGGGCGGCAGAGAGTCATGAGCCGCGCTTGACAGAGGCATAACGGATATGCTATAATCAGAGTATCGGTTCAGGAAGGTAACGCGGCAGTGAGATACGCTCCTGTTATAACGGAGAAAACGGTGTGAACGCAGGTATAGTGAGGAGGCGTAAGAATGAATGCGCAGCAGATCATAAAGATAGTCAACACGATCAACCCGTCCGGCTTCGGTGATCCTCGATTCAGCATGATACCGGAGAACAAGCAGCTGTTCGATGAGGTCTATGAGCTTGCAAGGCAGGTCGAGCCCTGCGACAAATATCGTAACGGCTTGGACAGAAAGTTCTGGCTGTGGACGGACAAGGGAAGCTATGAGGAATTTGCCGATACATTCAGAGACAGATTTACATATCTTACGTTCGATGATCTTGCGGATTCGATAGAGCCGCACGGTTTTGGGAGCTTCTCTTTGGACGAAAGGAAAATGGACAGGAACGGGACGGTAAATCACGAGAAAATGGAAAAAGCGTGGCCGGAATATTTTCCCGATGATACCGTGTGGTTCTCGGTGTACCTTGCCGAATTTCAGGGGAAAAGGGGAGTGTTTATAGGCAGCATGTTCGGCAGCAGGCTCATTATAGACACGGAAAAGAAACCGTTCCATAAAATGGATATGGCTCCCCTGCTTGAATGGCTGATCGAGGAGGAGAAAAAGTGCATTGATATGATCAGGGAGGGAACATACAGCGCATTCATTGCCGAAAACCTTCCCTTTGAGCACAGGTCGGGCACGACAAAGCTTTCCACTTACTGGAAGTATGTTCCCGAGGACAGGAACCGCTTGTTCGGGGAGATCGACCCCGACGAGCTTAAGGAATTTCTCGAATGGGAGGTCGGGGAGGAAAACGGCTGGGAGGAGATGACCGCAAACGATTATCTCCGGGCATGTGACAGCCTGTATGAGCTTATGGGGATAAAGGAGAAATACCCCATCAGGCTGAAGGATGATGAGGAAAGGCAGATCACTCCGAAGGACTGCTTCATGGCATATTCCGGCGCCATACATTACAGTCCTGTGCAGCGTTTCTTAGACCTTGACGGCGACTCTCCGGAGGCTTTCAGGGACTTTGTGCTTGAGAATTTTCATGACCATGACTGGGACGCTGTCCTGATGCACGACATACGGCTGGTCCCCGAGATCAGCATCGACGATAAATACTATCTGAGGCTCTCCTTCCGCCACGAGGAGAACGATTATCCGCTGCTTATCCACCTGCTGCTGGAGCTGCGCAGGAGAGGCTTTCCTGTGCTCAAGCGGGCAGATATCGAAGAGCTTATGGCAGGAAATAAGAAGATCAGCATAAAACCGCAGGGTGATGATTATGACTGGAAATACGAATACGACCATAAAATAAAAACCTCGGACTTCCGGTTCCTGCCGAAGGTAAGGAGTCAGGCTCTGATAAAGAAGATACGGTGGTTCCCGACAGGAGAATGGTCTATGCTCGATGATAATGGGGAAGCATAGATGATCCTTTCGGATAACAAAGCCTGTCATTTCGCATTGAAATGACAGGCTTTTTGTATGATTTCTTTCGTCAGCCGCACAGCAATTCTCCGACGCGGTCAAAGCTCACGATCTGCACCGGGTCATCGGGTATCGGCTCATCGGCAAGGCATACGGCGTATTTATAACCGTCAAACGCGGAATACTCCCTGAAAAAGTACTGTCTCCCGTCCACCTGCTGCCTAACGCTGATACCGTCCCCACCGAGGATAATGCAGAATTCGGACAGGGGCAGCTCAAAGCCGAGTCCAGTCACCTTCATGAAGCTCTCCTTGAGCGTCCAGTACCTGAAAAACAGGTCTGTGCGGCTCTCATTGTCGGCGCATTCCGCTAATGCCGCGTATTCCTCCCGGAAGAAGAAGCGCTCGGCTATCCTCATCTTTATATTCCTGATACGCTCCACGTCGCAGCCGACATCTTTGTCCGACACTGCGCAGAATACAACGTTCCCGGAGTGGGAGAGGTTGAAGCGGAGAGGGCTGTTTTTCAGTACGGGCTTTCGGTTCCCGATATATCCGAGCTCATGGTCGGCAATTCCCTCACGGAGCAGCGCGTATCCGAGCAGTGCTCCCGCCCCGAGGGATAAGCGCTTTCCTTTGGGGGACCGCATTCTGTCGATATTATCCCTGCGGTACCGCGGCATTCGGGCATAGAGGCTGCCGAATAGCTCTTCATTTTCAAGTGTATCTGTGCAGGCTGTATAGGTCTTTAACATATTATCCGTCTTTCCGTAAATTATTTACCTTGAAAATCATAACATACCCGAGCGGTTTTGTCAATGCCCTGTAATAATATACAGCTTGACTTTTCATCGGTTATCCACTATAATAATATAGTATATAGCTGTGCGGACAGCGACAGAGAAGGAGAAAAATGAACAGGATAAAGAATATCACAGCGCCCGATAGGTCTGCCGTTTACGCGGCGAAGGAGCGCTGGGACAGTATAGCGAAGCCCCTCGGCAGTCTCGGACTGCTCGAGGACGCAGTGTGCCGTATCGCGGCGGTGCAGGGAACTCCCGATATCTGTATCGGAGAGCGTCGTGCGGTGGTGATGTGCGCGGACAACGGCGTGGTGCGCGAGGGAGTTACCCAGTCGGACAGCAGCGTGACCGCACTGTGCGCGAATGAGATATCCGCAGGGCGCTCAAGTGTGAACATCATCGCAAAAAGCGTGAACGCCGGTGTGATCGCGGTCGATATAGGGGTCGCAGCCGATACGGCGGCACTTGACCGCAAGATAGCCCGCGGCACCGGCAATATCGCTGTCGGAGCGGCTATGAGCGTGGAAGAAGCAGAAGCCGCGATAACTGTCGGTATCGACATTGTGAAGCAGTGCAGCGAGCAGGGCGTGAAGATAATAGTCACCGGAGAAATGGGTATAGGCAACACCACTACCGCCGCGGCGCTAACCTCGGTGCTGCTGGGACTGCCGCCGAAGGCTGTTACGGGACGGGGCGCGGGTCTTGATGACGCGCGGCTCGCGCACAAGGTCGAGGTCATAGAGCGTGCGATAGAAGTCAACAAGCCCGACAGAAGCAGACCCGTTGAGCTGCTCGCGAAGCTCGGGGGACTGGATATCGCGGGAATGGCGGGGCTTTTCCTCGGGGGAGCGGTATATCATATCCCCGTTGTCATAGACGGAGTTATCTCCGCTGCCGCCGCTGTCATTGCCGCCGCAGTGCAACCGCTCTGCAAGGAGTATATGCTGGCGAGCCACTGCTCCTCGGAGCCTGCGGGAGGGCTGCTGCTTGACAGCCTCGGGCTGAAGGCACCGATACATGCGGAAATGAGACTCGGCGAGGGCACCGGAGGACTGATGCTCCTGCCGCTGCTGGACTGCGCGCTCGCTGTGTACTGTGACGCGCACAGGTTCGAGCAGATAGAACTGGAGAGGTACAGACCGCTGTGATGACACTGATAACGGGCGGCTCGAAATGCGGGAAATCACGTCTCGCGGAAAAGCTGCTCGACAAATATACGGACAATAAATTCTACATAGCGACTATGCAGCCCTACGGAGAAGAAGCGTTCGCCGCGATAGAGCGTCACCGCGGACTGCGAACGGGGAAGGGCTTTGAGACGATAGAGAAGTACACCGCGCTGCATGAGCTGACGCTTCCCGCGGGGAGCGCCGTACTGCTCGAATGTATTGCGAACCTCTGCGCGAATGAGATGTTCTCCGCGGACTGCAGCCCTGACCACGCAGAGCGGATAATTTCGGGCATAGAGCACCTGAAAAACAGCTCATCGGAGCTTGTGACAGTTTCTAATAATGTGGGCTCTGACGGGATAAATTACTCCC
The DNA here is from genome assembly GCA_905235805.1 of uncultured Ruminiclostridium sp. GTDB lineage: Bacteria > Bacillota > Clostridia > Oscillospirales > Ruminococcaceae > Ruminiclostridium_E. The sequence continues at coordinate 5,231 of CAJOMV010000112.1, read as the reverse complement.
CGGAGACCAACAGATACATTGAAGTAATGGGACGGCTGAACGCACGGCTCGCCGCGCTCGCGGACAACGTGATCGAGTGCGTTTACGGCGTTCCCATGGTACTGAAAGGCAGACTATGATAATTCTTAAGTCAATTGCGAGCGCGTTTCTGATGTACTCGCGCATTCCCATGCCGAGAGTGGAGTGGAAGGAGGAGAACCGCCGCTACGCTCTCTGCTTTTTTCCGCTTATAGGCGCGGTCATAGGCGGGCTTCTGCTGATGTGGCATCGGCTCTGCGTTCCCTTACGCGTCGGTGACATACTGCAGGGAGCGGTCGCAGTGCTGATATCGGTGCTTGTCACAGGCGGCATACATATCGACGGCTTCTGTGACACGACCGACGCGATATCCTCCTACGCCGACAGGCAGAAGCGGCTGGAGATAATGAAGGACCCCCATATCGGCTCATTTGCCGTGATAGCGCTGTGCTCGGTGATGCTGATGCAGTTTGCGCTGTTCTGCGAGATAGGGGATTATTTTGTCCCCGCGGTGGGCTTTGTGCTGTCCCGAGCACTCAGCGGTCTTGCCGCGGTGACATTCAGGAGCGCGAAAAGCGAGGGAGCTCTGCAGAGCTTCGTTAAGCCCGCGCACCAGGCTGTCACAGTCACGGTGCTGTCGGTCACAATACTGCTGTGTGCGTTCGCGGTCATTTTCCTTTCGGGCGCGCCGGATTCCGGCGTAATGGTCTGCGCGGCGGCAGCGCTTTGTCTGCTGCTTTACAGGTTTTTTTCGTACAGGAGCTTCGGCGGCATTACCGGCGATACGGAGGGCTGGTTCCTGATAGTCACGGAGACCTCCATGCTTGGGGCGGTCTGTATCGCGGAAAGACTTGAGGTGTTGATGGCATTATGATCATGATAACAGGCGGCGCGTTTCAGGGAAAGACAGAATACGCGAAAAAGCGCTTTTCCCTCACTGACAGCGATATCCTCGACGGCGGAACATCTCAGCTCTCCGCGCTGAAAACGGCAAAATGCGTGAAACATTATGAGCTTGCGGTAAAACGGCTCCTCGGAAGCGGGGAAGACCCTCTCGTGTTTACCGGAGAGTTATGCTGCGATATCGTAATGATAAACGAGATAGGCTGCGGCATTATCCCGCTTGAAAAGAGCGAGCGGGAATGGCGCGAGATGACGGGGCGCTGCGGCTGCGCACTCGCGGAAAGAGCCGACGAGGTGGTGCGGGTATGCTGCGGGATAGCGGAGGCGATAAAGTGACGATATATCTTATACGGCACGGCAGGACTGCCGGCAACCTCGAAAAGCGCTACATCGGGCGCACCGACGAGCCGCTGTGCGGCGCGGGCATCGCGGAGCTGAAGGCGCGGCAGTACCCCGCTTGTGATAAAGTCATCGCGAGCCCTATGCTCCGCTGTGTGCAGACGGCAGGGATCATCTATCCCGGCATGGGACAGGTCATATATGAGGAGCTCCGGGAGTGTGATTTCGGTGATTTCGAGGGCAGGAACCATGCCGAAATGAACGGCGAGCCCGCATATCAGGCATGGATAGACAAGGGCGGAATGGCGCCGTTCCCCGGCGGCGAGGACAGCACAGACTTCCGGCGGCGAAGTACTGAGGGATTTCTGAAGGCTGTCCGTGAGAACAACGCATCAACGCTCGCTTTTGTTGTGCATGGTGGAACGATAATGTCCGTGCTCGAAAGGCTTGCCGTGCCGCACAAAGAATTCTACGAATACATGACCGACAACGGCTGCGGCTGGGTGACGGTCTATGACGGAGGACGCATAGAGATAACAGGCAGAATATGATCTATCCGGTATCCGTTATGCAGCCTGCCCGGCGAATTGTTGCCGAAATGTTAAATTTTACGTCGGTCATTGAATGTCCGGTGGTTTTATGATATAATAATATCACAATATCGGAAAGGATAGTATTCTATGATAAAGATACTTATAGTCGAGGACGACAAGGAGCTGAATTCCACGCTCTGCAAATTCCTCAGCATGAACGGCTACGAGGCGGCGGGCTGCCTTGACGCGCAGAGCGCTTACGACGCTATGTACGGCAACCGCTTTGACCTTATCATCTCGGACATAATGATGCCCAAGACCGACGGCTTCGAGTTCGCGGAGAGCGTGCGAAATATAGATAAGGACATACCGATAGTATTTATGACGGCAAAGGACGATATAGCTTCAAAGCAGCGCGGCTACAAGCTCGGCATCGACGATTATCTCGTAAAGCCCGTGGATTTCGACGAGCTGCTGCTGAAGCTCGGTGCGATACTGCGCCGCGCGAATATCGCGGACACTAAGACCCTCACAGTCGGCAGCTTTTCGCTGAACAGCGAAACGCGTACAGCGGTGTACGGCGGTGAGGAGATCCCTCTCACGGTGCGGGAATTCAACCTGCTGTACAAGCTCCTCTCATACCCGAAAAAGACCTTCACCCGCTCACAGCTCATGAACGAGTTCTGGGATATCGAAGCAAATTCGAGCCTACGTTCGGTAGATGTGTACATGAGAAAGCTTCGCGAGAAGTTCAGTAACGTTGAGGAATTCGAGATAGTGACAGTTCACGGGCTCGGCTACAAGGCGGTGATAAAATGAGCACGGACAGCGGAAAGAAAAAACGCAAATCTGCCGCCTTCTCGATATTTCAGTTTGTGGTCATCCTGTTCTTTTCCTCATTTGTGGTAACGGTATCGTTCTTTCTGTTCTTCAATTTCTCGGAGGCTCCGACAGAACAGATACAGCAGAGCGCTATTTCTACCCTCGGGAATGTGATATTCGTTTCAGTGCTGATGTGGGTGTTTTACTCGCTCTACAAAAAGGCTACCGTGGACAGACCGGTGAAGCGGATAATCGGCGGCTTGAAAAAGATAACAGCGGGAGACTTTTCAGAGCGCATACAGACATACGATTCCCCCTTCATCGAGGAGCAGTACGATACCATAATCGAGAGCATAAACAAAATGTCCGGGGAGCTTGCGGGAGTGGAGACACTGCGCACCGATTTCATATCCAACGTATCGCATGAGATGAAGACTCCGCTTGCGGTGATACAGAACTACGCGGCGCTCCTACGGTCCCCGCAGCTCACCGAAGCCGACAGACTTGAGTACGCGCAGTCGATAGGTGACGCGTCAAAGCGCCTTGCGGCGCTGATAACGAATATCCTCAAGCTCAACAAGCTGGAAAATCAGCAGATATTCCCCGAGAGCAAGCCATACGATCTGAGTGAGCAGATATGTGAGTGCCTGCTGGAATTTGAGACGGAATGGGAGAAGAAGAGAATTGAGATAGAGACCGACATAGACGACGATATCGTGATAAACGCGGATAGCGAGCTTTTATGCCTCGTCTGGAACAACCTGTTCTCGAATGCCCTGAAATTCACGGACGAGGGCGGCACGGTGCGCGTATCCGTGAAGCGCGCGGACGACGCGGTGCGTGTCGCTGTCGGTGATACGGGCTGCGGTATCGACAGCGAGACCGGCAAGCATATCTTCGACAAGTTCTATCAGGGCGATACCTCCCACGCCTCCCGCGGGAACGGTCTCGGGCTTGCGCTCGTCAGACGGATAATCGACATCACCGGTAGTCAGATAACGGTGGATTCAGCCGTCGGAAAGGGCAGTAAGTTTACTGTGATATTCCCGGAGAGTGACGGAATATGATCAGAGAGCTTATTCGGAAGATGCTTTATCCGTCCGCATGATAACCGGTATCTTTGTTGTCGCGATAGTGCTTACAGTCTCGATATATATGATAATACGCGGAACGCGGAAAATAAAACAATACTGCAAATGATCGTTACCGACCGGAAAGGAAAGGCTCATGCCAAGATTTGAAGAAACTGACAATGAGATACGGATCTATTTCGAGGATATACCCTCCGAGGAAATACGCGTCAGAATGAAGGCGCTGCATTACAGGTGGCAGTCTGACGGAAGATACTGGCATACACGCGTGAGTGAGCCTGCGATGATACTGGCGGAGGCTCTGTGCGGCAGAACTGCTGTCGGTTCTGATATGCCGCCGCATGAACCGGCTTACGGCTCAGGTATGCCGACGGAGGAACGGTCTGGACTGACTGATGTTTCCGATGTGCTGAAGCGTTACAGGCATATCTGCTGGTACCCCTCGGCGGGAAGTGATTTCCGTGAGGTGCTTTTCCTGTCCGAGCAGTATTACAAATGGAAGGACGTGCCGAAGGACAGCGGGCAGGTGCTTCCCGACCTGTTTCTGCTGACCGATGTGTATCCGAATCCCGATACATTTACAGGCGGTTATGGTATTGACCCCAATGTTAACGGCTATACGCATATATACAAGCTAACAAATAGGACGATCAAGCCGGGTGATTATCTTTTCAGTGGTACGAGACTGCTGACCGATATCAGGATCGACAGCCTCGAAAGGCTGAAAAATGTCAGTCCTGACATTAATGAGGCTGTTTGTAATATGAGACGGGAGTCATATACCGGGACCGCTTATCTGTTCCATGTGACGGTCACCTCGGGGCTGCTTGGTACATGGAAGACCGATGTGCTGTATGCTGTAACGGAGAATGTTGCTTTTGCCAAGGACGTTCTGCTTGCGGAGCATATACCGGTCGAGTATGTGATACAGATACGTTACGGAAACGGCTTCGGAGGCTCGAGGATCTCCGGGGACTGGCTGAGCCTTCTGCTGAAAAGTCTGGGGTGCAGGTACTTTATTGCAAATGATCAGTACTGTCGTATCTATGACCCCGATGATCTGCTGGTCGAGAAAGTGATCAAAGAGATATTCAATAACGGCGAGCTGCAGGCTCCCGACTATGAGCTCATATACAATATTGACGGGGTGCAGTGGTCGAATTACGGTCCCGTTCTCTGGACAAGAATCAAATAACCTGCGGTGTAACATTACGGGGTTGATTTTAAAACGATAAATCGAAATTTATAGGAGGATACTATGAAACAGTATAAAGTTTTAATGATTGATACTTTTGAGGAAATGAGAACAGCTAATTATGAAAAACTCGAAACTATAATGAATGATATGTCAAATAAAGGTTGGGAGGTTGTATGTCAGTCTCCGCAGCCGGGTTCTAACAATACATATTTATTGTTGACTTTTTGCAAAGAAGAATAACAAATTCTGTTATGAAGTGCCCATTTGTCAATAGTAAAACCTAACAAAAAAGCAAAACGGGATTTATGTATTCTGAAAGTATGTGAG
>CAJOMV010000111.1 GCA_905235805.1 uncultured Ruminiclostridium sp. | reverse complement strand
TTCAAGTCCTATCTCCGCAACCAAACGAAAACCGCTTAACCAATAGGGTCGAGCGGTTTTATTCTTCGTTTGTCGAACTATAATTTTAACATCATTTTTGGTATTTGTCGCAAACCGCTTGAAAAAGTTTTAAAAGGATATGCAACAGACGACAGGCATTATTCGCTTATGGTATATAATACAACAACGGCGAGGAAAACCCCGCCGTATTATTTTATCTGTTCATCAGCTTATTTATACAAATGCTCAAAGGTTCGGGAACGTCCTTGTATATGCTGACAGGAATATCATCATCGAAAGTGTACAGACCTGTTATTTTGGTTGCTTCAAACAAATACACGATGACCCGTTCTTCCATAGGGTCAACTATCCAGTATTCCCGGACACCGGCGGCAGAGTATTTATACAGCTTGTCAATGGTATCGTGTCTCTCATTCGACGGTGAGAGTATCTCAATTACCCAGTCAGGAGCACCGTTGCAGGTCTGTCCGTCGAGTTTATCAGGGTCACACACAACAAATATATCCGGCTGGACAATGTTTTGATCGTCAATTTTCACATCTGACGGCGCGATAAATACCTCGCATTTACCTTTGTGTTCCTCAATATAGCGGTCTATCCTGCCTGTTATTCTTTTTACCATTCTTTGATGATTTTGGTTAGGTGACGGCGACATATCATAGATAACGCCGTCTATCAGCTCATAGTTTCCGACTAAATCAGTCATAGCAAGAAATTCATCGGCGGTATATCTCTTTTCTTTTTCTAATGCTGTCATATAAATGCACTCCTTTCAAGTAGTATATACGCGTTATAGCTCGATATCCTCCCCTGTATCAGCTTTGTACTGCGTTTTCAGGTCGTTTTTGATATTTCCGTTGATACTTATCCCTTATTTGTGGCAGCTTCCTTCAATAATGCTTTTGTACTTTTTTCAGCATTGAAGCTGTTCTTATATTCTGTTTTGCCTGCCATTCCCCCACAGCCGATCTTTCAGTAAAGAATACCTTTTCCATTATCATCATTATAACAAAAAAGAACATCTTTTGCAAGACACAAAATAAACAATAAATCCCGCTAAATATTGTATAACGTTATACTTACAACATAACAGAGCTTTCGGAACGGGAGCAAGAGCGTATTATCTCGGTTGTGGACACGATGATCCGCCAAGCAAAGAAGCAAGGAAAAATTCGATCAGCAAAAAACAGCAGTCCGTGTATTATACCGAAACTGCTGTTTTGTATTTTAACCTGTCAGCTTTGCCGTTTTGTCTCCGCGGGTGAAAATAAGGGCTGCGAGAAGTCCCGACAGGACTGCGGCAGTGATACCGCCTGCGCAGGCTTCCAGTCCTCCGGTGAGGCAACCGATGAGCCCGTCACGCTCCACAGCCTCACGCACTCCCTTGGCGAGTGCGTGGCCGAAGCCCGTGAGCGGCACGGTAGCTCCCGCCCCCGCGAATTCCGCGAATGGCTCATAAACCCCGACAGCCCCGAGCAGTACACCCGACACGACGTAGGTGACGAGAATGCGGGCGGGCGTCATTGATGTGAGGTCTATGAGGAGCTGCCCTATGGCGCAGAGCGCTCCGCCCGCGAGAAATGCCCATAAATATACGAGATAGTCGTCCATATCCGTCACCTCCCGTCCGAAGCCGTGATATGCACGCAGTGCGCTATCGCGGGGATACTTTCTCCCTGCTGGACGAGGGTGGTGGACATCAGAGCGCCGGTCGCGGTGAAGAGCACATTCCGAAGCTCCCCCTTCCGCATACGGGGAAGTATATGTCCGCAGAGAACGGCGGCGCTGCAACCGCACCCGGAGCCTCCCGCATGGACGTCCTGTTTTTCGCGGTCGAAGAGCATCAGCCCGCAGTCGTTGTAGCTGTCGCCTAGGGTGATACCGTCCTGAAGGAACAGGTCACGCAGCAGCTCGCTGCCCACATAGCCGAGGTCACCTGTGAGAATGAGGTCGTAGTCGGCGGGGGAGGAGTGGGCGGCAGCGAAGTGGCACTTGAGCGTGGCATAAGCCGCGGGAGCCATAGCCGCGCCCATATTGTTCGCGTCCTTTATACCCATGTCAGTGATATTTCCGACAGTGACCGCCTTGATATACGGCGCTTCGTAGTGCGCACCGAGTATCGCGCAGCCGCTTGCCGTGGCAGTCCACTGGGAGGTGGGAGTGCGCTGTCCACCGTAGTTCTCGGGAAATCGGAACTGCCTCTCGGCGGAGCAGAAGTGTGAGGAGGTCACGGCGGCGGTGTACTGCCCGATACCGTTGTCGGCGAATATCGCCGCGAGGGCGAGGGATTCCGCCATTGTGGAGCAAGCCCCGTACAAGCCGAAGAAGCTGACCCCGTTATCTCTCATGCCGTAGCCCGACGCGGCACACTGATTGAGCAGGTCTCCCGCGAACATGAAGTCTATATCGCTTTCCGAGAGCCCGCCCTTGCTGAGAGCCTGCCCGAAGGCGAGCTGCTGGAGACGGCTCTCGGCTTTCTCCCATGTGCTTTCCCCAAAGTCGGGACTGTCGTCAACATAGTCGAAGCAGCTCCCGAGCGGTCCCTCTCCCTCCATGCGTCCGACAGCCGTACCGAAGCTGACGACAGAGGGGAGGTTCTCCATTATGACGGTACCGTTCTTTGTGTACACGCTCATATCACACCGCCCCGCTCATCTGCGCAATGAACAGTATCACACCGTACACTGCCGAAGCGGCAAGCCCGTACACTATCACTGGTCCCGCTATCGTGAATATTTTCGCTCCCACACCGGGAACATATCCCTCCGTCCTGAATTCGAGGGCAGGGGAGACTACCGCGTTCGCAAAGCCCGTTATCGGTACGAGCGTACCTGCTCCCGCGTATTTCGCAAGTCTGCTGTACAGTCCCATGCCTGTCAGCACAGCTGACAGCGCCACCAGCGATACCGAGGTGAGCGTTCCCGCAAGCTCCTCCTCCGCGCCCGCCGCCTTGTACAGCTCCGTCAGTACCTGCCCGACCACGCATATCAAGCCTCCCACAAGGAAAGCCATAGGCACGTTCCTGTATATTTTAGAATTCGGTGACCGCAGCTTCGCGAGCCGACCGTATTCGTTCTTAGTCAGTTTCATATCATCAGTCCTTTCGGAGCTTATTTTCTGTAATGACAAAGCAATTATGAATGTAAAAAAATGCCTCGCGGAAAAAGGACAAGAAACCTTCGATATCCGCAAGGCAGAGAAAATTTTAAAATCTGTTTATCCCGGTATTTATGAAAGTCTTTCCGTCGAAGGTGATGTACTGCTCCTCATCGTCGGAGACAATGACCGTCTGTGTAAGGAATTTCACGGTGCCGATGCCGTCAGTCTTCTGTATAGTTCCGTCATGTCCGCACCAGTAAAGCCTCCCGCTGTCCGCGAAGGTGCAGATGCCGTCGTAAAGCATGACTGCCGCCCCGACATTCAGACTTATCTTTCGCAGAGAGCCGCCGTCGGAAAGGTACAGCTCATTTTCGGAGCTGAGGAAAAAGATATCCGAGAGAGAGCTGTCGGGAAGTATCTCGGAGACATTCTCCGCTATCACGCTCTCCCTGCTGAACGAGCTTGTGAGGCTTTTCAGCGAAAGAGTGCCGTCCTTCAGGTAAAGAAGCTTGTCGCCGTTCGAGGAGATACGGTATTTTGAGACCTTGTTCAGGTCGAGCAGAGTTCGGGTCTTGTAGGAAGCGCCGTCGCGCCGGAAGAGCATGAGACTTTGTGTTCCTGCGCGCGGGTCTGTTGCCTCGGCGATGAACAGATCGAAGCTGTCCGTGACTGGGTGCATTCCCTCCGGAGAGCAGATCGAGACAGAGCCTCTGTACAGAAATACAGGCTCACCGACCTTCGGGTCATAGAGATAGTTGCTTGCCGGATTGTGCTCGTCGGTGAATATCACCTGCCTGCAGTCCGCGGAAACAGCCTTGACAGCGCCGCACTTTGCCACCGGCACGAAGCTCCTTGCCCCGTCACTGCACATCACGAGAGAGCCGTCCGCTGTTCCGTACATGAGCATTCCGCCGTCCGCTGCGGATACTATTTCCTCCGCTCCCGAGAGCTCCTCAACGTTTCCGCCGCGGTAAACATAGGTCTTGTTCACGCCGCTCTCGACGGTCCCCCATGCTGCGCAGGTCCCGTCGGGAGAGACCGTGACGGTGTGAGACACCCCGTAAATGCGCGCGATGTCCGTCACTTCACCGTCATATCGGTACAGTCTGCCGGATTTCTCATAGTATACAGTGTCCGCGTTCGCGGCGGCAGCGAGCATTCGCGTATCGGTCAAGCCTTCATCGCACTTTATGCAGCTCGTGCTGTCCGCCTTGTACAGCTCTCCCGCAGAGGTCTTGTAAAAGGCGGTGCCAAGGGAGTTAGTAAGCTCCCTGTCGATATTTTCTATCGTAATCAGCACATTCCCGGAGGTATCGAAAAATGTAGTCTCACGGGCTTTGGTAACATACTTCGCGGTGGGCGCGTCCGGCTCGTATGTCACTGCCGGAACATTCGTGAGCGCAAAGAACAGCACTCCCACTGCGGCTATCGCAATGGCGGCGGTCCCTATTATGATCGGTACTTTTCCTGTTCGTTCGGTGAGGGACTGCTTTTTCTGTACCGGGGTATTGCAGTGACTGCAGAACGTGCACCCCTTCGGCAGCTTCTCGCCGCAGTTTTTACAGCGCATGGCGGGCTCCTTTTAGGTTATTCTCCTGATAGCGGGGCAGAAAAATATCCCGTCTCAGCATGACCCGAGACGGAATTCGCTGCGGGGCGCTCCCCGCTGGCGGAAGCGGTGGGATTCGAACCCACGAGCCCGTGAAGGCTACCTGATTTCGAGTCAGGCCCGTTATGACCACTTCGATA
>CAJOMV010000110.1 GCA_905235805.1 uncultured Ruminiclostridium sp. | reverse complement strand
TTCCAGACGCGGTCTTTTCAAAATGGTCGGCAGAAGAAGAAACCTTCTGAACTACCTTCAGAAGAAGGACATCGAACGCTATCGTGCTATTATCGCGAAGCTCGGTATCCGTAAGTAAGTTTGCTGAAATGAGCAGGCACGGCATTTTGCTGTGTTCTGCTCTTTTGCAATCAAGGATTTAAGAGCGTACAGACGATTTGGCATTAAATTGAGCCTATGCGCGTCACAGGCTGAATTTAGTGCCGGATCTGTACCTCTTGAAAATAATATGAAAAGGAGAAATACAGATGTTTGAAAACTACAGAACGTTCAAAACAACATTCGCCGGCAGAGAACTCATGGTCGAGACAGGCAAGGTATGCGGGCTCGCTAACGGCTCCTGCTGGGTACACTACGGCGAGAGCGTCGTAATGGTAAACGTTGCGGCAAGCCCCAAGCCCAGAGAGGGTGTGGATTTCTTCCCGCTTTCCGTTGACTACGAGGAAAAGCTCTACGCAGTCGGCAAGATCCCCGGCGGCTACCTCAAGAGAGAAGGCAGGCCCTCCGAGAAGGCTATCCTTACCTCCCGCGTAGTTGACCGCCCCATGCGTCCCCTCTTCCCCAAGGATATGAGAAACGACGTGGCTATCACTATGACAGTGCTCGCGGTAGACCCCGACACACAGCCCGAGATACTCTCCATGATAGGCGCTTCTATCGCCGTATCCATTTCCGATATCCCGTGGAACGGTCCTATCGGAGGCATCTCCGTCGGTCTCGTTGACGGCGAGATCGTGCTCATGCCCGACGCGGAGCAGAGAGCAAAGTCCGACCTCCAGCTTACCGTCGCTTCCAGCGAAAAGAAGGTCGTAATGATCGAAGCAGGCGCCAACGAGGTCGACGACGATACCATGCTGAAGGCTATCATGGCAGGTCACGAGGAGATCAACAAGTCCATTATCCCCTTCATCAAGGAGATCGTTGCCGCTATCGGCAAGCCGAAATTCGACTTCCCGTCCATGGAGATCGATCACGACTTCCTCGACAAGCTCCTCGCGGAATATACCGACAAGGTAAAGTACGCGCTCGATACCGATGACAAGAATATACGAGAGGCTCGCTTACAGCCTATCAAGGACGCTATCCACGAGCAGTACGACCCCGTATACCCCGATCAGGCAGCTATGATAGACGAAGCAATCTACAAGCTCCAGAAGGTCATCGTTCGCCGCTGGCTCCTCGACGAGCAGAAACGCGTTGACGGCAGAGCTATGGATCAGATGCGTCCCCTCGCGGCAGAGGTCAACCTCCTCCCCCGCGTTCACGGCTCAGGTCTCTTCACAAGAGGTCAGACTCAGGTGCTCACAGTCGCTACACTAGGCCCGGTAAGCGATTCCCAGCGCCTCGAGGGTCTCGATGACGAAGATACCAAGAGATATATGCACCACTACAACTTCCCCGCTTACTCCGTAGGCGAGACAAAGGCGAGCAGAGGTCCCGGCAGACGTGAGATAGGTCACGGCGCACTCGCGCAGAGAGCTCTCGAGCCCGTGCTGCCCAGCGTTGAGGAATTCCCCTACGCTATCCGCCTCGTTTCCGAGGTGCTTTCCTCCAACGGCTCCACCTCGCAGGCTTCTATCTGCGGCTCCACACTCGCGCTCATGGACGCGGGCGTTCCGATCAAGTCCCCTGTTGCGGGTATCTCCTGCGGACTTATCACTGAAGGCGACCGCTGGATGACTATGGTGGATATCCAGGGTCTTGAGGACTTCTACGGCGATATGGACTTCAAGGTAGGCGGTACTCACAAGGGTATCACCGCTATCCAGATGGACCTCAAGATCGACGGTCTTACACCCGAGATCATAAAGGACGCATTCGCAAAGACCCACAAGGCGCGCGACTATATCCTTGACGAGATAATCCTCAAGGCTATCCCCGCTCCGAGACCTACCGTAAACAAGTACGCTCCCAAGATGATGAATATGAAGATTCCCACCGAGAAGATCAGAGACGTTATCGGTACGGGCGGAAAGGTAATACAGAAGCTCTGCGCTGACTTCGAGGTCAAGATCGACATCGATGAGGAAGGCAATGTATTCATCTGCGGCAGCGACCTTGACAAGGCTAACGCCTGCATCGACACCATCAAGTCCATTGTCACCGATCCCGAGATCGGCGCTATCTACAAGGGCAAGGTGGTACGCGTGAAGGAATTCGGCGCCTTCGTTGAATTCGCTCCCGGCAAGGAGGGCATGGTACACATCTCCGAGCTCGAGAACAGACGCGTCGAGAAGGTAGAGGACGTCTGCAACGTCGGCGATCAGATAATCGTCAAGATCATCAAGATCGACAACCAGGGTAAGATAGGTCTCTCCAGAAAGGCTGCTCTCGCGGATATCGAAGCCAAGAAGAACAACAAGTAAGCGATCATAAACAAACAACAATAACGGGCATCGGGGAAATATTTCCCCGACGCCCGTTTTCTTTAATTCACAGATAAGGAGTGATACAATGAATTTTTACATATCAGACCTGCATATCGCCCACGAAAACGCGATAAAGCACGACGGCAGACCATTCAGGGATACCGATGAAATGGCAGAGGAGATAATACGGCGCTGGAACAGTGCGGTCTCGCCCGACGACTGCGTGTATATCCTCGGGGATTTTGCGTGGAAGAACACGGCAGGACTCGAGGTGCTGTGTCAGCTCGTCGGAAGGAAGTTCCTTGTCCTCGGCAATCACGACAAGCCCACAAATGAGATGCGCGCGTATTTTGAATGGGTAAAGGACTACAAGTCGATAGAGGACAACGGCACTCAGGTCATACTCTGCCACTACCCCATAGCACACTGGTTCAATCAGTACAGAGGCTCGGTGCACCTGTACGGGCATATCCACAACACAAAGGACAATACCGCGTTTGAGCGGTACCGGGATATATGCAGGGAGCTTGAGATACCGTTCGAGTGCTACAACGTCGGGTGTATGCTTCCATATATGGACTATACGCCGAGGACGCTGGAGGAGATACGCGCGGGCGCAGGGAAGTGAAAACAAAAAAGGCGGCAGAACATATCTGCCGCCTTTGCTTGTGTCAGCGCTTGTAGTTCAGGAGTCCGTCAACTGCCCAGCGTCCGATGACGTTGTTATCGTAGAGCACCATGAATATGCGTATGATGAACGCTATCACGGCTATAACGATACCGGCTGCGGCAAGTCCCTTGTAGCGTGTGCCCTTGAAGAAGCCGAGCAGGGACGCTATCACGCCGAGTGGCTCCAGCACAAAGCCCACTACCCACATTCCGACTATCGAAGACACAAAGCCGAGGACAGTCATTACATCGAAGAAATTGAACGGCTTTCTCTGTAACGGCATCATGGGTGCCGGAGGAGGGGGCGGAGGCACGGGCTGTCCCTGCATGGGAGGAGGCGGGGGCACGGCTGCCGCTTCGGCGGGCTCGTCGGTGGAATAGGGAGCTTCAAAAGATGTTCCGCCGCAGGTGCTGCAGAACTGGTTCTCGTTCCGGTTTTCCTTTCCGCAATTCAGACATTTTTTCATAAATATTCCTTTCTCCGGAGTTATCGCTGATGATATCTCCATGATACAAAAAGTCTGCCTTTGTATTTTTATTGCCTGAATGAATTATAGCACATTTGCATATTTTTGTCAATAATTTATGGTAAACTCATTTTATGACGAAATATTGTTGACATATTTAACAAAATATGTTATAATTAAATGAAAATTTGTTACTTTCCGTGCGCATGGAAGCGGCGATCAAAATGTTTACGGGACGGGTGATATCGTTTGATCAACAACAGAAAAATCATCGGAGTTTGTCTTTCAAAGATACATGACGAATTCAGGACGGAATATGCCGCACAGCTTCACAGATTTGCAAGTGAGCATGGGTACAAGCTCATTTTCTTCAACAGCCTGAGAGACCTTTATTTCGGCGACCTCAACGACGCTGGGTCGCGCAAGATCTTCGATGTCATCAATTTCGCCGTGCTCGACGCGGTGGTGATACTCGATGAGAGCATACACAACAAATCCGTGGTAGACAGCATTATCTCCCGCGCCGAGACCCACAATGTCCCCGTCATTCTCGTGCATGGCACCCGCAAGGGCTGCATCTGCATAAACCCCGACTACACCTCCGCGTACAGGAAGGTGATAGAGCATATCATCACTGTGCACGGCGCAAAGGACTTCCTCTTCATGAGAGGACTGAAGGAAGTCAATGACCCCGATTCCGAAAAGCGCCTCGGGATATTCAGAGAGGTGCTCGCGGAGCACGGGCTTTCCATGCCCGACAGCAATATTCTGTACGGCGAATACTGGGATATCCCCGCAAGAATAGCTGTACAGGAATACCTGAAAAGCGGCGGCAAGCTTCCGGACGCCATCATTGTTGCCAATGACTCCATGGCTATGGCGGTGTGCGAAGAGCTGGCGCTGCAGGGCTATAAGGTACCCGATGATGTGAAGGTCATCGGCTTCGACGGACTTGTGTCCGCGGAATATTTCCTCCCCCGTCTTACTACCTGCAAGGAGGATATACCTCACCTCGCGGAGCTGACGGTCAAGCTCGTGGACGGAGCTATCGCCCGCGAGATCGCTCCCGGCGAGTTCATGGAGACTTATATGCCGTACATCGGAGAATCCTGCGGCTGCGAGAACATCTCGCCCATAGATTTCCGCAGCAGGGCGAATACTCTGTACAAGCTCAATCAGGAGATGCAGCAGCATGAGGGGTATATCTACTCCCTCGCGGACAAGATACTCGACAGCGAGAACCTCAATATGCTCGGCACGACTCTGCGCAAGTACATACTTCCCAACTCCGGCGTATGCCTGAACGAGAGCTTCATCATGTCCGCGCTGAACAGGACCGGCGAGAAGGTACCCATGCAGGCGTTCAGTGAGCTTATCGTCATTACCGCCGTGGCGGAGGATTTCACGAGCGGAAAACAGGGACGCTTCCCCGTTTCCGATATGGTACCGGATATGGAGTCGTGGCTGAACGACGGCACCATGTGCATTCTCACGCCCATATACATAAACGACGAGAACTGCGGCTACTACGCCGCAAAGACCGATGACGCCACATTTACCGCGAACAAGATATTCCGCGTCTCAAAGATAATGAATATCGCGTTCGGCGCGCTCATAAACAGACTCTACAACAAGAATATCCAGAACAGCATCAAGAACGCCAAGCTCATCGACCCGCTCTCGGGTCTGGCGAACCTGAAGGGTCTGTCCAAGTGGTACAACGACTTCAGCAGCAATGAGGAGAACCACAACAAGTTCATCATGGTCTCCGTTTACAATATCCCACAGTACAAGTTCATCTATGAGAACTACGGTATCGAGGATATAGAGGGCGTGGTTCGCTTTGTCGCGGACGCTCTAAGCCTCGCGAACAAGGACAACGGCTTCATTGCCCGCACAGGCGACGATGAGTTCATCATCTTCAACTACGTTGACCGTGAGAGCGAGATAGCAGTCGTGATAGACAACGCTGTATCGGTGTTCTACGGCATCATAGAGGGCTACAACAGCAGCAGCGACAAGGACTACTATGTGGAAGTGAACTGCGGCTGCACTACCGCGAACCCCGGCTGGAACAGCTCGCTGCGCAGCTTCATCAAGCTCGCGAACGCGGATATGTACAAGAACAAGCTCAACGCGGGACTCTCCCCCGTTATCAAGGACGAAAAGGCGGCGGAAAAGAAAAAGACTGCCAAAGACCTGTACAGCGAATTCGCTATGCTGGTGGAGCAGAATCTCTTCACATACTTCTTCCAGCCTATCATTGACGCCAAGACCGGCGATATCTACGCCTATGAAGCGCTTATGAGAACAAAGGGCGGCATAAAGATGTCCCCGCTCGATATCCTTACTGTTGCGGAGGAATACAACCGCCTGTACGATATCGAGAAGGCTACCCTGTTCAACGTTATGGAGCGCTATGCGCAGGACAACGAAATGTTCGCGGGAGCTAAGGTGTTCATCAACACCATTCCCGGCAGCTTCCTCGATACAAACGACCTTAACGAGCTTGTGGAGCGCTACGGGAAGTATATGTCGAACTTCGTGTTTGAGATAACCGAGCAGGACACTGTCTCGGACGACGAGCTTAACGCGATACGCGCCCTCGGCGGCTCCGGCACCGAACAGGAGGGCAAGATAGCGGTAGACGACTACGGCACGGGGCATTCGAACATCGTCAACCTGCTCCGCTATGAGCCACATATCATAAAGATAGACCGCTTCCTCATATCGAATATCCAGAACGACCAGAACAAGCAGATGTTCGTCAAGAGCACCATTGAATTCGCGAGAATGAACAACATCAAGGTGCTCGCCGAGGGCGTCGAGACCTATGAGGAGATGAAGACCGTCATTGACTACGGCGTTGACCTCATTCAGGGCTTCTATACGGCAAGACCCGCTCCCGACCCTATCGGAGAGCTTCCCCATAACATACGCGAGGAGGTGATCAAGGAGAATATCGTAGCCTCCCGCTTCGGCAGCGACCTCGCATACTATATTGTAGACGGCGATGAGACCGTCAACCTCTACAAGCTCGCGCTCGACAAGTACGGGTTCATCGTGGTGCGCAGAGGAAATGTGCGCTTTGTCGGCACGCGTGATTTCGCTGTCGAGATACCGATAATCACGGACGACGATTCCGATGTGAAGATGACATTTGAGAATGTCTGTCTGCGCGCTTCCGACGAGACTACCGTAAGACTCGGCAAGAACAGCCGCGTGGAGCTGACTCTCGCAGGCACGAATACTCTGCTCAAGAACGGCATTTCCGTTCCCGAGAGCTCTTCCCTCACCTTCAAGGGTGACGGCACCCTAAAGGTCTCCCTCAAGACTAACGGCGGCACCGGTATAGGCGGCAGCTATGACGGCACCTTCGGGAATATCAGATTTGAGCAGACCGGCACTGTCACCGTCGAGCTGTTCATCGACAGAGGTGTAGGCATCGGCGGCGGAGTTCAGGCAGAGGACGCTTCTATCAGCTTCATCAGCGGCAGCACCGTCATCAACTCCCAGTGCGTCGAGTCCCTCGGTATCGGCAGTGTCCGCGGCAAGAGCGTCATAGACGTGCAGAAGGACGCCGACGTTATCTCTCACTGCTCCGGTAAATACGCGGTCGCGCTCGGCTCAATTGACGGAGAGACCGATGTGCATACCTGCGGAAAGCTCGACCTACAGGCGGACGCGGAGCTCTGCACCTCCCTCGGCACACTGTACAAGGGCAATGCCGTCATCAGCATCACAGGCGGCGACACCTCCGCGGTCGTTCACGGCGATACCGCGGTATGCGTAGGCTCCATTCAGGGCTCCGCAGACATCACCTGCGCCGGCGGCAGAGTCAACGCCTACGGCGAGGGCGACAGCGTCACCGGCTACGGCAGCTCCGACGGCACCGGCATCACACGCATCTCCGACGGCACCGTGCTCGTCAAGATACTCTCCGGCAATATCCGTCAGTTCGGTACAGCCTGCCGCACTATCATTACAGGCGGCAATATTATCCCCGCACAGAAGGATCAGGTCAACGCCGTAAATATGTTCGGTCAGCACCTGCACTGTGAAAAGCTCGACGGCGGTGAGAACCGCTTCGAGAGAAAATTCTTCTCCGGGGACGATGAATACACCTATGTCGCCCGCCGTGAACGTCCCGAGGACGAGTTCTGCGTATATGTACCGTAGAGCATCTGGGAGCGTGAACTGCTCGAGTGGGTCGCTGGTTTTTCGCTTAAAAGCGCGCATCCATGCGCGCTTTTGGCGAAAAACTCAAAGCCTCGTGCTATGAGCGCTCGAGTGCCTCCGGCGGCATCTGTCGGTCAGCCCCCTCTGGCTCCTTCGTCGCCACCTCCCCCCAGTGGGGGAGACACCCTTTAAAAAGGGCTTGAGCCTAAAACTTAATTGCTTCGCCATGCAGATCCGTCTATAAGTGCTCCTTTTCGGAGTAAAAGAATACAATAATACCGTCATTCACCGGGAATGACGGTATTTTGTTTGGTGTGCGGTATCATTTCCAAAGATATTTCTCCTGCACCGCAGGGACGTAGAATTTCTCATTCAGCCATTCGTCCGGGAATACCTCGGCAGGGAGAATGAATACATAATAGGGCTGATAGAAGTCCCGGCTCTCGCCCGAAACGTAGGTGAAGTATGTGCCGACTATGCTGTCGGGGTCTATGGGGTGATCGTCCAGATAGGACTGCGACATGGGGCTTATGAATTTACCCGCGAGCAGGTTCTCAAGCGCCTGCTCCTCCGTGATTATCGGATAGTCGCCGACCTTCTCCGCCCACTCACCTTCCGCGTTGAAGGAGCCGATGAGGTGCAGACGACATTCGCTGTCGTCACCGTAAATGCCGATATCGCAGTTGTTCAGCGAGGCGTTCACCGCGTTCGTTACAGGGTCGTCCGACTTTTCGTAGACTGTGAAGATATAGCTGTAATGGTGATTTCCGTTTTCTTCATATTCGTAACGATCCGAAAGATACCAGCCGGGGTCGTTATAGCCGAACAGCGCGGAATATTCGGCAAGCAACGCGGTCATAAGCTGCTCGGTGTTGTCATCGGTTATCTGCTTTATACCGTCTGGCAATGCCACACCGTCATCACCGTTAAATATGACCCACCAGTTCCCGTAACCGTTCATGTTTATTACAGTCCCGTCGGTACAGTACGCTTTCACGTCGTAGATCAGATCGAGCATTTCCTCCGGGTGGTGGTCGCTGTTATAGCCAACGATATCCCCGAAGCGCTCCGTCTCGGTACCCGATATCGTCAGTCCGAGCCGACCGGCAATATCCTCTGCTATCGCCATGAGCTCTGATTTTTCGAGCTTTACCGATATCCCCGCACCGTCGTGGTATGACAGATTGCGATAGACCGGGAACAGCTCGATACCGTCAGGCACTATCCCGTTGTCCGGGATAAAGCCCGCAATACCGGCACCGGCAGCTCCGAACTCAAAGCCCGGGTCAATGACCGGGAGACCGTCCACAATATTGTCGGGGTCATAGACAAAAGCGGGAGCAGTCTCGGTCACGGGTGCTTCTGTTATAGTTTCCGTGGTGGTCGTGACGGGTGGGACGGTCGTTTCGGTGGTCGTGTTTACCGGAATTGGATCTGATATATAAGTTTTTTTCGGTGATATGTCAATTGTAATGCCCGTCAGATCAGTTAACAGAAGCGCTCCGACAATAAGCACAACCACACATACAGGTACAGCAGTTATAAGAAATCTGTTCCTGCGGCGGACGCTGCTCTGTTCATACGAACGCACTCTTGCGAGTACGGTTTCGGCTGTCTGTTCATAGGTTTTCATATTCAAAGCCCTCCTTTTCGAGCTCCTCTTTGAGTGCGAGACGTGCTCTGTACACGAGCGTCTGCGTCGCGTGAACAGTCCTCCCGAGTATCTTCGCGGCTGACTTCATATCGAAATCCTCGAAATACACGAGCCACAGTGCTCTGTAATAGTCGGGATTCAGCCTTTTCATAGCCTCTCGCACCGTACGGCGGCGTTCTTCCTTTATGCAGGCAGACTCGAGCTGCTCCTCGTCTGCCGCAAGCTCAGAAAGCTCCTCCGATGATACCGTGTTCCTTGAGCGGTTCTTGCGGAGATAGTCAATAGCTGTGTTCCTTCCTATGGTATATAACCATGTACGGAAAGAGCTGCCGCCCTTATCCTTCGGCTTCTTTATGAACAGCTTAACGAAAGTATCCTCCGCGAGCTCCTCCGCCGTATGAACATTCCCGACATACAGGTTTATGTACAGGATAAGCCCGTCCCTGCACTCCCGTATTATCTCTGTAAGTCCGCTGTCGTCGCCCTCGAGGAACCGGCGATAGCTTTCGGATATGTCGTTCATGCGCTTTCCTCCCTCCGATATACGCGTATTTCACTTATTACACGGCATTCGGGAGTATATGTTCACACCCGTTCGGCAAAAAAGAAAAAGTCTCTGTCCGTCCTTCGGCAGAGACTTCGTATGTTCTTATGAACAGATCATTGTGTATGTTCAGACTGCGTCCACATATACATCTTCGCAGTCGTCCACCACTTCATGTGTTACGCGGTCGAGGACTTCTGCTCTCTTGGCATTATTGAAGCGGTCGAGAGTGCCCACGAGATAGCCTGTTATACGGCGTATGCGGTCAAAGGGTCTGTTGTCGTATTCGTAGGAAAGGTCAACATAATCGCCGTCTATATTGATATCGAGCGCGACCAGCTTCTGACCGGGCTTGAGAGCTCTGCCCCTGTCAACATAAGCCTGTATCTCAGCGTCCGAGATTATTCCGCCCTTTGTAGTGATCTGAACATTTTTCATCTTGAATTTCCTCCTGAGTCAATGTTGAATTTATTCCGATATGAACAGTATAAAAACGTTCCTTATGAACAGCTCACATCTACATTTTGTCATTGCTCATACATTATACCACAAGATATAGTGAAATGCAAGTGTTTTTTGAAATTTTTTCAAAAAAATTTTCGCGGAATGTTTACCGGCATTTCCGCGAAATTTTCTTTTGTTATTCAATCTATTGTATCGTCAAGTATTATCGTTCCCGAAAGAATATCATCAATTTCGGAAACGCTTTCACCCGCGTCGGCGGGCTGCTCTATCAGATCGGCGGTATTAACCGTGGTATCCGCGGGGGTCTCCTGCTCCTTAGTCTCCGTGAAGGTGCCGTCGAGGTTGTATATACGACCGTCCACCATGCGCTCGCATATCTGGTAGAGTATCGCGTAGTACGCGTCAGGGGCGAGATGCACGCCGTCCGGGGAGCCAAGATACTGCGATTTCAGCAGGTTCAGCGAATTCTTCATCTCATGGGCTATATCGCAGTATATCCACTTGCCGCTTGCGTCGAGATATTCCTTCAGTGCAGCGTTGAAGCCGTCGATCCTGTCGGGACGCGCAAACAGCGAACCGTTCTCGCCGTAGGTTATCGGTGTGACCGAGCAGACTATCAGAGTGGTGTCGGGCAGGAAGCTCTCGACCTCGGAGAGGAGCTTTCCGTAATTTTCGCAGAACGTTGCCTCCGATGTCATATTGACATCATTCATTCCCATGGAGAATATCACATACTCGGGACGGAGCTCCAGCAGCGCCGCAAGTATCGACATCTCGTCCCCGTTGACCTTGAAGGTATAGTCGTAGATGCTGCGCGCCGCGACATTCCCCTGCGCGAGCACGTTCTTTGCCGGGAGGATATCGTACGCTTTCAGACCGCTGCATATACTGTCACCGACAAACACACATTTTGATAGAAACTCATTGTACTCGTCGGTGAATACATAGTTCTTATATACCTCGATTATCTCCTCGGCTGTGGTCTGCGCGGGTGTTTCAGCTGTCACTGTCTCCGTCGCGGGAGCTTCGGTGGTCGTTTCCGATGTCTCGGAAGCCTCCGTGGTCGTGTCCTCGGTGGTTTCAAGCGCTGTTGTGACTGATGTTGTGGTCTCCGCGGCAGTCGTCGTGACCGCGGAGGTCCCGCTCGTGGTAGATGCGGCAGGTACCGTTTTGGATATATCCTGAGCGCAGCCCGTCAGCGTCAGTATCGCCGCCGAGAGCACAGCGGCAGCTGTCCGTTCAGGCTTTTTTATCATTTCATCGCCGCCTTTGATCTGTTTGATTTGTTTACCGATAAATATTTTAGCACAAATATCGTCAAAAGTCAACATAATGGTGCAAATTCACCGAAAATAATGGATATGCTGCGCCTGACCCATTACTTGAAATTCGGTATTGCAAAAAGAGACAAGATGTGATATAATATATGTATATGCGTTAATTTTGAAAGGACTTGTTTTCTCTTGGATTACAGACTTAATCTCGGGGCATGGAGAAAGATATTCGCGGTGCCGGCGTGCGTCGCGGAGGATCACCTGAAAATTGCCTCGGGTACACAGATAAAGGTGCTTTTATATATGCTCGCGCACCCGGAGCTCGGTCACAGGGCGGAGCTCATCGCCGAGACCGTCGGGATCAGCAGAGAGGACGTTGACGATGCCCTGCTGTACTGGGTCAACGCGGATATACTGTCTAACGACGGCATGGAATACTTCCCCTCGGACAAGACTGCCGTGAGTGAGGTTCACTTCACTGCGGAAGCTCAGAGACCGGTGCAGCCTGTGACGGCGATAAAACAGGAGCCCGCAGACAACTCCCTCGACACCCCGGAGGCGAGAGCTTTGCTGCATTCGGAGACCCACTTCCCGCCGAAGGCTATCGCCAGCGCGATAAACGGCGACAATGCCGTGAAATGCCTGTTCGCTATGTATGAGAGCCTTGCGGGGAGACCGCCGAAGCACTCCGAGCAGCAGACTCTGATGATACTCGTCGAGGAGATAGGACTGCCCTGCGAGGTGACTATGATGCTCGTGGAGTACTGCTTCGATATCGGGAAGGCTACACCCGCGTACATGAAGAGCGTGGCAATGGACTGGTGCGAGAGCGGCATCACGGATATACATAAGGCGGAGGAGCGCATTAAAATGCTCCGTCAGTACTATACCGCCGAAAAGAAATTCGGAAGGCGCTTCGGTATGACATCAGACCTGTCCAAAAAGCAGAAGCAGCTTGTGGACGAATGGTCTGATCTCGGGATATCCGACGAACTGATAGATGCGGCTTACGAGATAACCCTCAACAATACCGGAAAGCTCAGCTTCCCGTACATGGACAAGATACTCCGCAAGTGGGTGAGCGAGGGGATAACCGACCCGTCGCAGATAAACGACTCCCCAAAACCATCCGACAGCGGCGGAGATACACCCTCCTACAACATCACCGAAGCCGATCGGCGCACGGTAAACAAGTACAAGAACCTCTGACAAGGAGTGTATTATGGGATTTGATACCAGCTATTTCATAGAAGCGGAGCGCGAGCTCGAGAATATCCGTATGCGCAATCAATACACCGCGGAAAGACGGATAGATGAGATCGACGGGAAATTTCCCGACACTGCGGCTCTGCGCAAGGAACTCGCGGGTACATCAGCAAAGCTCATAGAGCTCATCACGGAGCGTCCCGACAACATCAGGGAAAGAATGTCCGAGCTCGAGCGGGAGAACCTCTCCCTGCAGGAGCGTCTGCGCGCTTCGCTCGTCAGCCATGGCTATCCTGCGGACTATCTTGCGCCCATTTACAGCTGCCGGATCTGCAATGACACGGGCATCGTGGAGGACAAGCGCTGCTCCTGCTTTATGGACATAGTCAAGAGAAAGGCTGCCGAGCACCTCAACAGCGTCACCCCGCTGAAGCTGTGCGGGTTTGAGGATTTCAGCCTCGCTTACTACGACGATACCCACCCCACCGAGCTCGGTCCCACGGCACGCAAGATCATGGCAAAGAACCTCGAGGACTGCAAGCGCTACGCGGAGGAATTCCACCTGCCGTACAAGAGCCTTCTCATGCGAGGTAAGACGGGTCTCGGCAAGACCCACCTCTCCCTCAGCATCGCCTCCGCGGTCATAGACAAGGGCTACAGTGTCATCTACGGCTCGGTGCCGGATCTTATGCGGCGGCTCGACAAGGAGAAGTTCGAGGGCGGCGAGGTGCTGGATATGCTCACCACCGCCGACCTGCTCATTCTCGACGATCTCGGCGCGGAGATAGACAACAGAATGTACATCTCTGTGCTCTACACCATAATCAATTCGCGTATCAACGCTTCCCTGCCCATGGTCATAAACACCAACCTCGACAAAAGGGAGCTTGAAAAGAAGTACGACGAGCGCATAACCTCCCGCATACTGACTATGGAGGAGCTGCTGTTCTACGGCAGCGATGTCAGACAGAAGAAGAGCCTGGAGCAGGCTTGATCAATTACAGGAAACGGAGATAAGACAGACAATGAACAGACTTTGTGCGATAGTCGGACGCCCGAATGTGGGCAAATCGACACTGTTCAACAAGATAATAGGTCAGCGGCTCTCCATTGTGGAGGACACTCCCGGAGTCACCCGCGACAGGATATACGGCAGAGCCGAATGGCTCGACCAGAGCTTCATGCTCGTCGATACAGGCGGTATAGAGCCCGACTCGAAGGACGTTATCCTCTCGCAGATGCGGGAGCAGGCGCAGCTCGCTATCGACAGCGCCAACGTGATAATCCTCGTGGTGGATATCACCACGGGCGTTACCGCAAACGACGAAAGCGTCGCGGCTATGCTGCTGAAGAGCGGAAAGCCCGTCGTGCTCTGCGTCAACAAGTGCGACTCTATCGGCGGACCGCCCCCGGAGATATACGAGTTCTACAATCTCGGACTCGGAGACCCTATCGCGGTATCCTCCGTACACGGTCACGGCACCGGAGACCTGCTTGACGCGGTGCTCGCCAATATGCCGCCGGAGGACGAGGAGGAGTATGACGACGCTCTCATAAAGGTTGCGGTCATAGGCAGACCTAACGCCGGCAAGTCCTCGCTGATAAACAAGATAGCGGGTGAGCAGAGAGTTATCGTCTCCGATATAGCGGGAACAACAAGAGACGCGATAGACACGGTCATCGAACGTGACGGCGAAAAGTACGTCTTTATCGACACCGCCGGGATACGCCGCAAGTCCAAGATAACGGAAAGCGTCGAAAAGTACAGCATTCTCCGCGCGTATATGGCAATAGACCGCTCAGATGTGTGCGTTATCATGATTGACGCGAACGAGGGCTTCGCGGAGCAGGACAGCAAGGTCGCCGGCTATGCCCACGAACAGGGCAAGGCGTGCGTTATCGCGATAAACAAGTGGGACAGCATAGAAAAGGACGACAAGACCATGAACGAGTTCACCAAAAAGCTCGAGGTCGACTTCTCCTTCATGTCCTACGCGCCCTTCGTGTTCATCTCGGCACTCACCGGACAGCGCATAGACAAGCTCTTTGAGCTGATAAAGTACACCGCGGAGCAGAATGCCCGCCGCATTACCACAGGAATGCTAAACGACCTGCTAAGCTATGCCACCGCTCGCGTCCAGCCACCCTCCGACAAGGGCAAGCGCCTCAAGCTCTACTATATGACGCAGGCTTCCACAAAGCCCCCGACATTCGTGGTGTTCTGTAACAACCGCGAGCTCTTCCACTACTCCTACCAGCGCTATATCGAAAACCAGATCCGCGAGGCATTCTCCCTCGACGCCACCCCCATCAAAATGGTGATCCGGGAACGCGGCGATGAGCGTAACGCGAAGGCTTGAGACAGCGCTTGCGCTCGAGAACGGGGGAGGAAACCTTTCTTCAGAAAGGTTTCCTCC
>CAJOMV010000109.1 GCA_905235805.1 uncultured Ruminiclostridium sp. | reverse complement strand
GAGAGAGGGGTGCAGGGGAGAGAGGGAGAGGGGGAGGGAGGGAGCGCCTTTCCTCGCGGAAAGGGGCTTCCTTCCTCACACTCTCCCTCTTTCCCCGCACTCACAGCTGCATTTCGGAGCGGGAGGAGAAGGCTTCGCGTTCGGAGTCGAAGGCGGAATCGAGAGTGAGGTCGAGGAAGATACCCTTGACGGAGTATTTGAACATGAGCCCGCCGATATGTATATTTCTGTCGGGCTGCGGCTTGACGCCGAAGCGTTCGAGAGCCTTTTCCGCGAGCTCGAGGTCAGCCTTGCGGCAATATACGAACACGGGGTCGGAGAGGGAGCGGGTGCGGTTCGCTATGCTCACGCACTTTGCGAGGTGCTCCGGGTACTTGTCGGACGCGACGAAGTCCTCGAGCTCCCTGCGGATATCCTCGAACAGCCCGTTCACCAGGGAATTGCGGTGCATGAGCACCTTCCTGTCCGCGTGGTAGCGGCATTCCGCGACCTCCCTGCGGAGCTCGCCCTCATAGCGGGATACCTTGGTCTGCATCTGCGCGTGACCGGCTTTGCGCTCCTTGTCGTCGTTTATCATCTCCGCAGCCTTCTTCTGCGCGTCGTCTATCAGGCGCTTCGCGTCAGCTTCGGCAGCGGCTTGTATCTGCTGTTTCAGTCTTTCAAGTTTTGCGTTGTCTGCCATAATGATCTACCTTGTTATCCGATCTTCATTCCGATAGCGTCGCTCACATACCTGCTTAAGGTCTCGGAGATGTGCGAATCGCCGTGGCGGTCGGGTATCTCCACTATGAGCGGTCTGCGAAGGGTGAGCTTTCGCTCCGCTATCTCCTGTCTGCACAGATCGGTCAGTATCTTAGTAACGAAGATAACGGCTATGTCGTCGCGGGCTGTCGCCTTGTCGAGAGCTTCTATGACCTCGTCGTACTTGTGTACGACCACGCCCTCAACTCCCGCAAGCCTCATGCCCATCTGCGTATCGACATTGTCGCTTATGAGCCAGCACTTCATTGCGTCTCTCCGCTTAACCGTTGAGTATCAGTATCGAAACGAGAAGTCCGTAGATAGCGACACCTTCGCCCAGTGCCACGAAGATAAGAGCCTTCGAAAAGTTCTTCTCGTCCTCACTTGTAGCGCCGATAGCGGCGGAAGCCGCATTGCCGACCGCGATACCCGTTCCTATTGTTGCAAGTCCCGTAGGAAGCGCTGCCGCAAGATATTTCATACCCTCACCTACGCTGATCCCTGCCTCCGCGATCGCCTCGGGAGCCTGCGCGGACGCGATGACCGGCATGAACATCGTCATCAGTATCATGGTGCCGATGAACATTCCGCCGTTGAGAAGCACCGTGCGCTTACGGTTCACCTTAACGCCCGCCTTTGTTCTCTTTATGGCGATGACCAGCGGCACGATTATCATCGCAAGTGCGATAAGCGGTAATAAATACAGTATCATTTTATTATCCTCCGAAAATTATGTTATGCGGCTTTCGAGCCGATAGATACAGATTTGAACGGTATGCCGCCGCCCTTGAAGAAGCGGCTGAACAGCTCATAGAACTCGAGACGCAGCACCTGGATACCCACGATGAAGCCCTCAAAGCCCGTCACGAAAATGTTGCCGAAGATAAGGACTATCACGCTGCCCACGCCCTCGAACATTCCCGCGATGATGCTGAATACCAGCATGAGTCCCGCGTGACTTAATACGAACCCGCCTATACGCAGGAACGACATCGTGTTCGTGATGTAGGTGAGGCAGGTCTCGAACAGGTCGATTATGCCCTCGATGATGAAGGAGCCGACGGACTTCTTCTTCTTTTCCCCGCCCTCCGCGCCGCCGTTCATGCTCGCGAGCTTTGTCTTGAGCCCTGTGTCGAGATTGCCGCCGTTTTTCGTGCGCTTCTCATTCTTCATGCCGTGGTTCTCCATGAGCTCCAGCAGCGGCTCCTTGAAGAATATCAGCACCAGCGGGAGAACTACCAGACATATTATGTATACGGGGCTCATTATCTCTATACCGAGCGCGAAGCTGCACCCGAGTCCCGCCACCAGCGAGGCGTAGAACACAAATCCGCAGATTCCGCTCGCTCCGAAGATGCCCGCCTCGAGGTCGTGCATTTTAAGGCTCACTATGATGTTGACAAGCATTGTGAGGAGTATCAGGATTATTCCCACGATCAGAGCCGCTATGAGCAGCATGGTCGATACCGCGAAGATGTCCTCCGGCGGCTCCTTGTAGCCCATGAGCTCATATATCTGCGGGATATGGAAGAAGGGCTTTATTATCTCCTCACTGCCGAACACAGAGCCGTAGATCACGCCGAACACCGCGCTCGAGAAGCCTATCCTCGTGATTATCGGGGCGAGCCCCGCCTTGGTGAACTTCGTGAGCAGCAGCCCGAGTATCATTATGCACAGCCCCTGCCCGAGGTCGCCGAACATCATTCCGTACAGGAACATATACGTTATCGCTACCAGCGGGGTGGGGTCTATGCCGTTCGCCGCGGGCAGTCCGTACATCTTCACGAACATCTCGAACGGTCGGAACAGCCAATTGTTTTTCAGCCTTACGGGAGCATTGTCGTCAGACGAAACGTCACGGGTCGTGACGGTCACATCGCCCACCGAGTTAATGAGCTCCTTGAATTTTGCGGTCTCCTTGGAGGGGATATAGCCGGTGAAATGGAAGCGGTTGTCGAACACGGTGACGTTCGCGCGGAGCTCGTAGCTGTTCCCGAGGGCGACCAGCTTCGCGTATACCTTGGAGAGCTTCGCTCCCTCTCTTTCGGCTATCTCGTCGAGCTGCTTCTCTATCGCCTCTATCCTTGCGAGGTATGTATCCATTTCAGCGAGCAGCTTGTCCGCCGCCTCATCGGAGTTGCCCTTGAGGTAATCCGGGAGGGTAGTGCGCTCAAAGCCGAGATTGTTGAACAGGTAGTCGATGTTGTTCGCGTCCCCCGCTGGTGTCAGGTACAGACACCATGTGTATTTCTCCTTCCGCTCGAAGGGGTAGAAGAAGAACATCTTGTCGGCGTAGAAATCCAGCTTCCTTATGCTGCCATTCGGTATGCGCCCGAAGCGCGCCCTTATGTACTTGCAGGCAAGCAGCTCCGCAAGATCCACATCTATGCCCGAGAACTGTATCAGGTTGTGGTATATGGCGCTCTTGGAGCGGAGCTCGTCGTTCAGCGTCATTTTCTCCTCGGTGAGCGAGGACTGCATATTGTCTATGCTGTCGAGATATTTCTTGAAATCCACGCTGACGTTGTATTCTATGTCGTCGTAAGCCGCGTTCTCGTCGAGCTTCACCCCGAGGAAATCCGCCAGCGCCTTTGTGCGCTTTATCATGCGCTCATACACACCCTTGTCCTTCAGGTTCTTAGCCTCGAGCTCGGTACCCGAAGTATCGGGCGGCGGGTTTATGTGGAAATATCCGCTCTCGCAGCATTTTATCAGTGTCTTGTTGACCTTTTTGAGGCTGCCTTCTATCAGAACGAGGGACACTTTCTCAATTGCCACTGTGCTGCCTCCTTTACTGCATTATTATATATTTTTCCGTTTCCTCGGGAGGGAGCCCGTAGCGGATCCCCTCGATTATACGGAAAAGGTTTGTGCTCTCTGTTTTCAGAAGCATCATCAGCGAGTACAGCGCCTCTGTCTCGCTCCCGCTCACTGCGAGCCTGTGGCGGAAATACCGGTAGTCGGACGCGTTCACGTTGACCTCGGGAATATCCGACACCCTTGCTGTCGCGATACGTTCTGTCACGAACATCTCCGTCAATGTCGGCACGGGGTCGCTAAGCTTCAGCGCCTCGTCTATCTTCCTCTGCCGGAGCCGCTTGTGATACGGTATCAGCAGCTCGTTTATCCTCTCCGGCTCCAGCCGGAACGCGCTCACTGTGCGCAGGCACATCAGCAGATTGTCCGCGTCGGTCTTGCGCAGGAAGAAGTCCTTGAGGAGCTGTCGTTCCTTGCCCGACGCGCATTCGTTTATGCGGGTGAATGCGCATTTTATATAGCACACGTTTATCGCTGTTATTATCCGGTTTATATCGGGACTGTCCGCGCGCAGCATTTCCTCCAGCGGTCTGCGGTAAGGCGTTCCCGAGATAATGTCCGCGAGCGCCGACAGGCTCTTTGCTCCCGCGACCTGTATCGGGTCGAAGCATATATGCTCGGTGACATACTCCGGGAAGGAGAACATGAAGCTCTCCTGCGAGCCCGACACCACGGCTGCGACAGCCTTGATGAGCTGCTCCGACTCGATGCGCTTTATATAGAAGCTCATTATCCCGTTCTTACCGCTTGCCGAGAACTTCGACACACGCATATAGGTATCGAACACGCTGCGTTCTATGAGCTGCTCCGCCTGTGCGCGGTGTATAGCCGCCTCGTTTATATCCGCGAAAGCCTCCGCGTACAGCGGTCTTGTTTTCAGCGCTCCCGCGACGGCTCCGACGGAGTTCTTGTGCAGCAGGCTCGTGTAGTCGTCCCTTGTGAGGAGTTTCCCGGATATCGCGCGTGATTTTGCTGTTACGGCATTATTCGCCAATTGCCGCACCTCCCCGTTTTCAGCCTATCGTAAGGATACGCCCGACTATCTCACTGCGGAAGCCCTCTCGCCCCGCTGCCATTTTCCCGTCGAGGGAGCGGCACTTTTCCTCCGCGGCACTTTCTATCTCATTCTTTTCCCTGTCCGCAGCCGCTTTCAGCTCCGCGAACCGCTTCTCGGTCTGCTCCGTAATGCTGCGCTCGTTGTCTCTCGTCAGGCTCTCCTTCTCGGCTCCCGCCGCTTCCAGTATCTCTTCCGCCTTTTTCGCAGCAGCCTCGGAGGTCTCCCGCGCTTTCCTGTCTATCTCCAGTATCGCCGCGATAGAGTTGTCCATACCGTTGCCCCCATTCTCTCAGAATATACCTATTTATAATATTACTTTTTCCCAAAAAAGTCAACGGCAAAACCAACAAAAATCCCCGCGCATTTTCTACATTGCACAGGTCGCTTGTTTTTCGCTTAGATGCGCGCTTTTGGCGAAAAAGCTCAAAGC
This sequence comes from uncultured Ruminiclostridium sp., assembly GCA_905235805.1. Classification (GTDB taxonomy): domain Bacteria; phylum Bacillota; class Clostridia; order Oscillospirales; family Ruminococcaceae; genus Ruminiclostridium_E. Next base: position 203 of record CAJOMV010000109.1, on the reverse strand, counting down.
GTCCTGCTTTTGAACGCTCGAGACTGGGGGAAAACTTTTTTGAAAAAAGTTTTGTCTGTCGGTCAGCCCCTCTGGCTCCTTCGTCGCCACCTCCCCAGCGGGGAGACCACCCCAGCCCCCCTTTCACGCAGCACGAGGCTGCGGTAGGCTCCCCAAAAGCGCTGCACGATGCAGCGCAACAGAGGGAGCCGAAAAAGACTTTT
>CAJOMV010000108.1 GCA_905235805.1 uncultured Ruminiclostridium sp. | reverse complement strand
TGGAGCGGATTACGAGGCTCGAACTCGCTACCTCCACCTTGGCAAGGTGGCGCTCTACCAGATGAGCTAAATCCGCATTCTCCGATAATGATATCGGAGTGGTGCTTCCGGTCGGAATCGAACCAACGACACGGGGATTTTCAGTCCCCTGCTCTACCGACTGAGCTACAGAAGCATATATTACAAGCGATCCTTCCGGTTTATCCAAATCCTTAACACCGGACTGTGAGGAAGTGACCCGCCGTTTTTCTCCAGACTATCAGACGGTTTGGGGACGGCGGCTCGCCGTGGCGACCCGAATGGGGCTCGAACCCATGACCTCTAGCGTGACAGGCTAGCGTTCTAACCAGCTGAACTACCGGGCCGTAAACGCCGCTCATAGAAATTGGTGGGAGTTACAGGGCTCGAACCTGTGACCCTCTGCTTGTAGGGCAGACGCTCTCCCAGCTGAGCTAAACTCCCATTCCTGTAAGCGACTATCTTATTATACACTACTTGTTCCGATTTGTCAAGTATTTTTTTCAAATTTCTTCAAAATCTTTTAAAAATCCGACATATTGCGGAAAACGCAGTCAGAAATATCACTGCATATCTTGTAGATACCGTTGTCGTCACGCTCATGGCTGGCACCTGTGGTGAGGACTACGACAACATTTTTGGTCTCGGGGTCATAGGAAGCGAGCGCGATGACTCCATAGGCATTTCCGGTATGGTAGTATACCCCCTTAGTGCCGTACAGATCCTTCATATAGCGGAGAGCTATGCACTGCTTGAATTTGCCTCCGTATTCCTCGGCAGTGAAATAGCGCTTCTCAAGCTGCTCCACGGACTCGGGAGAGAGCACCTGCTGACCGTTGAAACGACCGTCGTTGGCGAGCATAAAGAACATCTTCGCCACATCACGAGCGGAGCCTGTGAGCCCGCCGATGTAGTTGCCGCCGTTCTGCGCGGGCTCACCGTCCGGCACAAGGCACTTAGCCTCGGCTACTGTGAGCTCAAGCCCGTGGTCTTCCTCATAGAGCGTTGCAAGGCGTTCCTGCTTCTTGATGTTCCCCGCAAAGAAGGACATATCCACACCGAGGGGCGTAAACAGATTCTCGCGGGCATAATCGTCCAGCAGAGTTCCGGAAGCGAGCTCAAGCGTGCAAGCCGCGACCGAGGAAGCATAATTATTATAGTACCACACAGCGCTTGTCCCCGGCTGTCCGTCGGTATAATTCGACTGCTTGACAAGCTGCTCCGCTATGCTGTCCTTGTCGGACTTCATGGAAAGATATTTGAGTGTGGAGCTGTGAGTAAGAAGTGTCGCGAGCGAAACGCCCACCGGCAGCTTCACTCCCCAGTACTTGTCTATCTTCTTGTTAAGTCCCACTATCCCCTGCTCCTGCATACGCAGAGCAATTATAGCCACAGCCACCTTGCTTATTGACGCGACCCGGAACTTCGTGGCATTTCCGACAGCCTTGGTATTCAGCTTGGAATAGCCGTAGGTAAAATCGAATATCTTCCCGTCGCTGCCCCGTATAGCGGCGACCTGAACGCCTATCGCGTTTGCTTCCCTCGCCGTGTCATACACAAACTCATAAGCGTCGCCGTAAGCAGAGCCGTCGGACTCATATTCAAGCTTCCCCATTTTCGGCTTGGCGGACTTTTTGTAATAACGGCGGGAGTAATTGCTTGATACCCAGCCCACAAAGCCGTTGTCATCCTGCACCTTGTACCAGAGGATATCGGCGCTGTCAAACTGCGCTCCGAGGTATGTCAGTGATACCGCGCCGCCTGTATGTCCCTTGATATCGTACTCGGAACCGGGACCGCTGCGCAGATTGACATTTGCCGCGGGTATGTATATAAAGTAACTCGATGCCGCCGATGCCGCGGGAACTGCGCTGACCGCCATTATCCCGGCCGCGATGAAAGCTGCTATCTTACGGAATATTTTCATGGAATCACCTTCGGAATTCTTTATACTACTATATATTGTATCATTTATCCCCTTATTTGTCAATATATAAAAAACTATTGACATTATCGGTAAAAAATGTTATAATACATTCGATAAAAATATCACGGACGATCCTTGGAGAAGTACGGTGAAAATCCGTCGCAGCAGTCACTACCGTCACAGTCGGGCCGCCAGTCTTGTCCGTACCGGTGAAACGCATTTTTGGGCATTGAAAGGTGCAGCCGATGAGGGATATCATTATCCCGGATGCGCTTTCCCACATATCGGGAAAGCTTTTTTAATGTGTTTGCTGACATTTTTATTCTAAAAGCAAATGGAAGGAAGTAAAGAAAAATGAAAAAAATTATCACAGCAGCCGCTGTCATCGCGGCAATGGGAGCGCTCACATTCTCCGCTTACGCAGATACCACAGTGTATGTGACGATCGCGGACGAGGAAGGCAGACTTTCTGTTGAGGACAGAGCTGTCAGCGTGACCGACGCGGACGGAGACGGAGCTCTCACGATCAACGATACTCTTATCGCGGCTCATGAGCTGTTCTATTCACAGGGAGCAGCCGGCGGATATGAGGCGGTGAACGGAGACTACGGTCTGTCCATAAGCAAGTTTTGGGGCATAGAGAACGGCGGCAGCTACGGCTATTATGTTAACAACGCCTCCGCTTGGTCTCTTACCGACCCCGTAAGCGACGGCGACCATGTATCGGCATTCATCTATACCGATCTTGAAGCATGGTCCGATACCTACTGCTACTTTGATAAGTATGAAGCTGACACCGAGACCGGTGAAGTGACCCTCACCCTTTCCGCTGCTACGTTTGACGCGGACTGGAACCCGATAACGGTACCTGTGGAGGGCGCAGATATAATCGTGAACAATACCAAGACCGGCGGCAAGACCGACGCGGACGGCAAGATCACCCTCTCCTTCACAGACAACGGTGACTATATCGTAAGTGCGTCCTCCGACACACAGACCCTTGTTCCTCCGGTATGCCGCGTAACGGTGAACGTTCCCGCCGCAAGCGCTTCCACAGCCGCAGTTACCGAGACCGCTGTAAAGGATAACCCCGACACCGGAATTGAAGATGTGGCAGTGATTGCCGGTATTGCTGTACTTGCTGCCGGTGCTGCCGTCATCTCGAAGAAAAGAAAGTAATGAATTTAAAAAAAGCAGTCATCTTTCTTACAATAATGGTACTCGCCGTGTTCGCTGCACAGTTCACGGCGGGTGCCGCGAATATTCCCGATGAGACCGTCGGTGACGCCGAAAGCGTCATCGGCGGAATTTTGGCTTACGAACTCGGCAAAAACGGGTATTCCACTCCCCAGGAATGGATAGACGGCAGCATTACCGAGAACGCGGGGCAAAGCTCTGAATGGTACGCAATTATCCTGTCGAAGAGCGGAGACTATGATTTCTCGGGCTACAAAGCCGCACTCGAAGCGTACATATCGGAAAACAGCATCTCCTCCGCCACCTCACGAATGAAGAACGCACTCGCGCTGCTGTCGGTAGGCGGGAACAGAGAGCTTGTGAACGAGATAGCGGAAGGCTCCGTGGGCGAACAAGGCATAATGAGCCTGATCTACGGGCTTCACCTGCTGAACAACGGCTGTGAGTGCAGCCGCTATACTGTAAGCACACTGACGGAGGAACTCCTCGATAAACAGTTTGCTGACGGCGGCTGGGCGATAATGGGCGATAACGGGGATATCGATGTTACCGCCATGACAGTGCAGGCTCTCGCCCCGCAGTACGGCAGCAGCGAGACCGTCACATCGGCGATAGACCGCGCGCTTTCATTCATGTCGGAGAAGCAGCTCGGCAACGGCGGCTATAAGAGCTTCGGCACCGAAAATCCCGAAAGCGCCTCGCAGGTCCTTATAGCCCTCTCACAGCTCGGTATAAGCATACACGACAGCCGATTTGTAAAAAACGGAAACACACTGACAGACGGGATAAAGAGCTTTGCGCTCCCCGACGGCAGTTTCTCTCACATAGCCGGCGGAGATACGAATGAGACAGCCACAACGCAGGCATACCTGTCCCTGACTGCTTATGTCATTTCGGAAAGGTATGGCAAAAAGCTGTATCTGTTTGAAACGAAAGCGGACGATACCGAGGAGATCACTGTTCCTGCGGAAACAGAGCCTGCCGTGACTTCGGCTCCCGAAACTGCTGCCGCGGCTTCCTCGGTGACAACAGCCGAAACCGTCCCCTCCCCTTCCCCGGCGGTGACCGCACAGGCTGTTAGCACTCCCGGCTACAAGCCTGTCGCATATATCGTGATAGGAGCTATGGCGGCAGCGGGCTGCGTTATACTGTTTGCGCTGAAAAAGCGCAGAGCCTCGAATTTCGCGGCTGTGCTGATAGTCGCGGGAGCTGCCGCGGCGTTCGTGTTCTTCACCGATTTCAGGAGCAGCGAGGAATATTACAGCGGCACCGATACTGTAAAGGTGAATACAGTCGGCACAGTCACAATAGAGATACGCTGCGACACCATTGCCGGCAAAAGCGATTCCGAGTATATCCCCGCTGACGGGACTATCCTCGGCAAAACCGAATTCGATATAACGGAGGGAGAAACAGTCTACGATATTCTCACGCAGGCTGCCCGGAAATACAACATACAGCTTCAGGCAGACGCGAACGGTTATATCTCGGGCATCGGCTATCTGTACGAGTTTGATTTCGGAGACCTGTCGGGCTGGATATATCACGTCAACGGCGATACACCGTTCATGATGTGTTCCGAGTACAAGCTTTCGGACGGAGACAGTATTGAATGGCTGTATACCTGCGACCTCGGCAACGACCTCTGACTGAAAGGAGAGACGGACAATGCGCGGCTTCACGGAGCTCAACCCCGGCGTTCTTATGATATACTATCTCTTTGTCATCGGCACAGCCATGTTCTGCATGGATCCGGTCGTCATAATAATATCTCTCGCTGGAGCTGCGGCATTGTTCGTCACTCTGTCCGAAAAGCGGAGCGTTAAGCTTCATCTGTCATTCCTCGGGCTTTTCCTGATAATGGCACTCATAAACCCGATATGGTACCACAACGGCGTTACCGTGCTTTTCGTGGTGAACGACAGTCCTGTCACCCTCGAGGCGCTGCTGTACGGCATTTTCGCTTCTGCCATGATAATCGGAGTGCTGTACCGGCTGCGCACGTTCACGATGATAATGACTGCCGACAAGCTGCTGTATGTGTTCGGAAGGCTGTCACCGCAGTTATCGCTGGTGCTGTCCATGGCACTGCGTTTTGTTCCGCTTATACGGACGCAGACGGCAAAGGTGCGCAGTACACAGAAGGCTCTCGGTATTTACCGGGAGGACAATATAGCCGATACCCTCAAGGGAGAGATACGCATTTTCTCGATAATTGCCACATGGGCTCTCGAAAACGGCATCATCACCGCCGACAGCATGGAAGCCCGCGGCTACGGTGAGCACAGACGCACAAGCTTTTCGGTATTCCGCTTCACGGGAGCGGACGGTATATTCCTTGTCCTTACGCTTATACCGTCGGCGGTATTTATTGCCGCCATCGCGTCGGGGGAAGCGGATTTCACCTTTTATCCGGCAATGTCCGGGATAGCACTGACACCGCTGTCACTGGCGGGCTACTGCGCATACGGCTTTCTCTCGCTCCTGCCCTGCGTACTCGAATGGAAGGAGGATATCCGGTGGAAATACTTGATATCGAGGGTTTAAGCTTCACCTACAACGCGGCGGACACCGAGACCCTGAAGGGAATATCCTTCTCCGTTAATGAAGGGGAATTCATAGCGCTCTGCGGCGCTACCGGCAGCGGCAAATCCACGCTTCTGCGTCTTTTGAAGCCGCAGCTCACGCCTCTCGGAGCACGAACGGGAAATATCTCCTTTCTCGGCAAGCCTGTCGAAGAATGCGCGTCAGCCGCGGATATAGGCTTTGTGATGCAGCGTCCCGAGCAGCAGATAGTCACCGACAAGGTATGGCATGAGCTTGCCTTCGGGCTTGAGAATATGGGGATAAAGCAGCAGAATATCGCTCGCCGCACCGCTGAAATGGCGAGCTATTTCGGCATTGAGGACAAGTTCGAGCGCAATACAGCCGACCTCTCCGGAGGACAGAAGCAGCTCATCAACTTAGCCGCCGTAATGGTCACCGAGCCGAAGCTGCTGATACTGGACGAGCCTACCGCCCAGCTCGACCCCATAACGGCGTCGGATTTCATAAACACAGTCAAGAAGCTCAACCGCGACCTGTCCCTCACAGTTATAATAGCGGAGCACCGTCTTGAGGAGGTCATTCCGCTCTGCGATAAGCTCCTTATAATAGAAAACGGCAGGCTGATAGCCTTCGGAGAGCCGAAGGAAGTGCTCTCCCGCGTTTACGGGAGGGAGGACATCATGTGCGGAATGCCCGCGGCGGCGCGTATCTCCGCGTATCTCGGGGAGCGGGAGTGCGCCTTGAGCGTAAAGGAGGGACGTGAGCTCGTCCGTGGATACAATCCCGTCCCGAATACGCCGCAGCCCGCCGAAACAAACACCTCCGCCGCTGCCGTCCTTGAATTCCGGGACGTTTATTTCCGCTACGAACGGCAGCTTCCCGATGTGCTTAAAGGGCTGACCTTCACGGTGAACGAAAGGGAGATCTTCTGCATACTCGGCGGGAACGGCTCCGGCAAGTCCACGGCTCTCGCAGCGGCAGCAGGTATACTGAAGCCGTACGCGGGAAATATCCTCGTTTTCGGCAAAAAGCTGAAGGAGTACAGAAACCAGTCGCTTTACAAGGAATGTCTCGCGCTGTTGCCGCAGGACATTCAGACCGTATTTCTCCGCAATACGGTACGCGAGGAGCTGGAGGACGCGGGTGCCGACCCGTCGGAGCTTCCGTTTGACCTCACTCCCCTGCTGGATATGCACCCATACGACCTCTCGGGAGGGGAACAGCAGCTTGCCGCGCTCGCCAAGGTGCTTGCGCTGAAGCCGAAGCTCCTGCTGCTTGACGAGCCGACAAAGGGTCTCGACGCTGCCGCAAAGCGCACTATCCGCGAGCTTCTCCGAACTCTCACGGAACGCGGGATAACGATAGTCGCGGTAACGCATGATGTGGAATTTGCCGCTGAATGCGCCGACCGCTGCGCGCTCTTCTTCCGCGGAGAGATAATCTCGACGGCGCCTCCGGAGGAATTCTTCTCGGAGAACAGCTTCTATACCACCGCCGCGAGCCGCATAACACGCGGTCACTACGAACGCGCCGTGACCGCGGAAAAGGCTGCCGCGCTCTGCAGGCTCGGCGGAAGAAAGGCGGTTCTGTAATGCTTGTTATCAGGAACAAGACCGCCCGTTCGGTCATCATAAGAATGTTTCCGTTTATTCTCATCCCCGCCCTTGCGATACTCGGAGCAACGGTATTCGACAGCGACAAGCATCTTATAATATCCCTTGCGATAGCAGTTCTGACACTTTTCGTATTCGCCGCGGGCTATGAAAAAAAGAAGGTCGGCACATGGCGCATGGTGATAGCCTCCGTGATGACGGCACTCTGTGTATTCGGACGGTTTATCCCACTGTTCAAGCCTATCACGGCTATCACGATAATCACTGGAATGTACATAGGGAGCGAGACAGGCTTTCTCGTGGGAGCAATGTCCGCTCTTATCTCGAATATCTACATGGGTCAGGGACCGTGGACGGCATTTCAGATGCTCGCGTGGGGGCTGATAGGCTTTGCCGCGGGACTTCTCGCGGACCCGCTGAAAAAGCACCGCGCACTGCTTCTCGCCTACGGTGTAGTCACAGGTATCCTCTATTCGTTCATCATGGATATCTGGACTACCCTCTGGTACAGCGGCGGCTTCGATGTGGGAGTATATCTTTCCGCGCTCGTTACCGCTGTTCCCTATACGGTCAGCTACGCCGTCTCAAATTTTGTATTCCTTTTCTTCCTCGCCAAGCCTTTCGGAGATAAGCTGTCAAGGATACGCGTGAAGTACGGTGTGTGAATACAGCTTTTTTACGCATATAAAAAGCCTGCCGCTTCCGAACGAAACGGCAGGCTCATTCATCACGATCACATACCGGCGAGCACCTTATACAGCAGTCTGTGCAGCTCGGCAGCCTCCTCGGGAGTGAGCGCGACGCAGCAGGCTATTTTCGGCGGCACATCGGCAGCCTGCTCCTTGAGCTGTTCACCCGCCTCGGTAAGCTCGACGATCAGTACCCGCTCGTCCTCCGCCGAACGGGTTCGTGTAACAAAGCCCTTGGTCTCGAGGCTTTTAAGTACGGGAGTGAGAGTACCGGAGTCGAGATACAGCTTCTCCCCGAGCTGCTTCACACTTATTCTGCGGTCAGCCCACATCACCATCATCACGATGTACTGTGTATAAGTAAGGTCTATCTGTTCGAGGTGCGGGTGATACTTCTTGACTATCTCACGGGAGCACGCATAGAGCGGGAAACACAGCTGATTTTCAAGCTTCAGAGCATCATAATTCTTCTCCATGATATCACCCCTGTATACTTTCTGTATATGCCTGACGGACTGCTATGGCGAGCTGGTCGGCGCAGGAGGTCGGACGGCCGTTGCAGGTATTCCCCGCGAGCTTCTGCTCTATCTCGTCAACGCTCATGCCCTCCACGAGCTTTCCTATCGCCTTGAGATTACCGTTGCAGCCTCCCCTGAATGACACATTGCGCACCTTGTCACCGTCAAGGCTGAAATTTATCTCGGTCGAGCATACCATTCTTGTTTTATATCTGTATTCCATAGTATGTTACTCCTTTCTGTCGTCTTGTTGGATTTTGTTCAATTTAATTATATTCCATTATTTTGTGATTGTCAATAGTTTTTTCAAATTTTCCTCTATAAGGTTGACATTTCCGCGATTCGGGAGTATAATATAATTTGTATGCGTATACACTTCAAGAGCTTTTCCCGCATATAATAAAGCACCTTACAGAAAACGGGGGTGCTCTCATGAACTGGCTGTGGTGCTTTCTTGCGCTGTTCTGCGGGATAACTGGAGGATATTTTGCGGTGTGTATGCTTTATGAAGCAGTCATCGCGTTTATAATAAGGAGAAGGTCGGCAAATGCCCGTAAACAAAGACGAGATATTGACAATAAGCGGCACGGCGGAAGATATAATATACAAAAACCCCGAAAACGGCTACATAGTCCTCACGATGGATATTGACGGAAATCCCGAGACCGTTGTCGGAGAGCTCGGGGATATAGTGGCGGGTGAGAACCTGATACTCCGCGGTAGCTACATTGAATCGGCAAAATACGGGCGGCAGTTCAAGGCGATAACCTGCGAGCGCAAGCTCCCGGAAACTCCCGAGGAGATACGCCGTTATCTCGGCAGCGGGATAATAAAAGGCGTGGGTCCCGCTATGGCTAAGAAGATAGTTAAGGTCTTCGGAGAGCAGACCCTGCTGATAATAGAGAATGACCCGATGCAGCTCACCGCCGTCAGCGGCATAAGCTCTGACAAGGCTGCCTTCATCGGCGAGGAATTCCGTAAGCTCTGCGGGATAAGAATGATAATCGAGTTTTTGCAGACATACGAAATAAGCCCTCTCACCGCCTCGATGGTATGGAAGGAGCACGAAGGCGACAGCGTGAGGATAGTTCGGGAAAACCCTTATGTGCTCTGCACGGACGAGCTGAACGTTGACTTTGCTCTCGCGGACAGGATAGCTGTGGATCTCGGGCTGTCCATGACCAGCTCGAACCGCATCAAGGCTGCCATATCGTACGTTCTGCGGGAGAATGTAGCCTCGGGACATACCTGCGTACCTAGCGAGAACCTTATGCAGGTCGTGTGCAGACTGATACGGGTCAGCGATGACGACTACGACAAGGCTCTGTTCGAAGGAATAGACGAGGGACGCTTTTCGCTGCTCGACGCGACCTACCGTCAGTATGTATTCCTCGCGGAGTACTATCACGCGGAGAACTATATATCAAAGAAGCTCGCGGAAATGCTCAAGCTCTCGGTGCATTCAAGCATCGACTACACCGCGGACATAACCATGATAGAGACAGAGCAGAACATACAGTACGAGGGGCTTCAGAAAGCCGCGATAAACGCCGCGCTCGGGAACAGCATGTTCATACTCACGGGCGGTCCCGGCACCGGTAAGACCACGGCACTGAACGCGATAATCCGGCTGTTCGAAAAAAGGAAGAAAAGGCTTACGCTCGCGGCTCCTACCGGACGCGCGGCAAAGCGTATGTCCGACCTGACGGGACGTCCCGCAAAGACGATACACCGGCTTCTGGAGGTAGATTTCGGAGCCACGGGGAGCAGGCTGAAATTCAAGCATAATGAGCTGAACCCGCTGAATACCGACGTGGTGATAATTGATGAGATGTCCATGGTGGACACACAGCTTTTCGCTTCGCTGCTGAAAGCGGTAAAAGCAGAGACAAAGCTGATAATGGTGGGGGACTCCAACCAGCTCCCGAGCGTGGGAGCGGGAAATGTGCTGCGTGACCTGATAGCCACAAGGCTGATACCCACCATAGAGCTGAAGGAGATATTCCGTCAGGCTGCGCAAAGCCTGATAATCACAAACGCGCACAAGATAGTGCGCGGAGAGATGCCGGAGCTTGACGACAGAAAGAACGACTTCTTCTTTATGGAGGAGGCTACCGAGGAAAAGACAGCCATGCGCGTCATCGAGCTTGTGCAGACACGCCTTCCCGCGGCGTACAAATACTCACCGGTCGATGATATTCAGGTGCTCTCCCCCACCAAGATCGGAGCGTCGGGTACAAAGGAACTGAACCGCGCATTGCAGGCGGCTCTCAATCCGCCGTCCCGTATAAAGAAGGAGCTGAAATTCTTCGACAGCGTCTATCGCACCGGCGATAAAGTGATGCAGATAAAGAACGACTATGACGTAGTGTGGAGAAAAGGCACCGACAGCGGTACGGGCATTTTCAACGGCGACATAGGGATAATCTGCGAGGTGGACACCGCGAACGACCTGCTCCACATAGACTTCGACGGACGGAAAGCCGTATATACCCACGATATGCTCGGCAAGATAGACCACGCCTACGCTGTGACGATACACAAAAGTCAGGGCAGCGAGTACAAGGCTGTGATAATGCCGATAACAGAGATGTCGGACAACCTTATGTACCGCAACCTGCTGTATACGGGCGTGACGAGAGCAAAGGAGAAGCTCATCATCGTCGGCAGAAGAAGCGCGGTGGCACAAATGGTGAACAATAACAGAAAGACGAACCGCTTCTCGTGTATGCGCGAGCTGCTGGAGCAGTACTACAGCGGGGATCTGACCTGATATGAAGGACGGAACGAGGAAATGCATGACAGGATAAGGAACTATATAAACGAGAACCGTCAGAGAATGCTGGCGGTGCTGGAGGAGCTCGTTGCCGTGCCGAGCGTAAAGGGCGAGCCCGCTCCCGGAGCGCCCTTCGGACGCGGACCTCGCGCCGCGCTCGACAAGGCTGTGGGGATATGCCGCAGCGCGGGCTTCGACACGAGGATATGCTATGATGTGGTGGGAACTGCCGACCTGCTTCCTGCGGGCTGTGACTTCCCTTCCCTCGGCATACTCTGTCACCTTGATGTAGTTCCCGCGCAGGGACAGCGGGGCTGGCTCACCGACCCGTTCAAGATGTGTGAAAAGGACGGCGTTCTGTACGGACGCGGAGTCATCGACGACAAGGGACCCTTCGCGGCAGCGTTCATCGCCATGAAATGTATAAAAGACCTCGGCATTCCGCTGAAAAAAGGCGTCCGGCTGATATTCGGCACAGACGAGGAGAACGGCTCCGAGGATCTGGAAATATATCTGAAAAAGGATAAGCTGCCACCGCAGGTATTCACACCCGACGCTTCCTTCCCCGTCATCAATATCGAGAAGGGCATGATGCGCTCCCGCTTTTCGGGAAGCTGCAAGGGCGGCAGTATAGTGAGCTTTCACGGCGGCAGTATCCCGAACGCGGTACCAGACCATGCCGAGTGTGTCATATCGGGCTTCTCGCAGGAGCTTATCGAAAAGCTGACAGCTCTTGACAGGAGCGGTGCGCAGTTCACGGTCAGAGGTCACGACATACGGGATCTGAAGATAGAATGTACGGGACGCTCCGCCCACGCTTCAACGCCCGAGGGCGGTATAAACGCCGTCACTGCGCTGATAGGACTGCTCGACAAGCTCACCCTCGACCCGGGCAAGCAGTCTGATATCATATCTGGTCTCGCAAAGGCTTTCCCCTGCGGGGAGACCGACGGCACCTCCGCGGGTCTGAAATGCTCCGACGAAAAGTCGGGCGCCCTCACGCTCGTATTCAGCATATTCGATATGGAGGACGGCAAATGCGAGGGCTGCATAGATGTACGTTTTCCGGTCTGCTCATCTCTTGCGGAGGTGGAGAAGGCGGAGCGTGCAGCGCTGAAAGAGGCTCACTGCAAATTTGAAGGCTATATGGGCGACGAACCCCACATCACCGACGGTGACAGCGATTTTGTGCGCACACTCCTGTCGGTCTACGAGCGCGTGGAGGGCGTAAAGGGCGAATGCATAGCCATAGGCGGCGGCACCTACGTTCATAATATACCGGGCGGTGTAGCCTTCGGCGTGGAGCGCGGTGACACCGATTACCACATGCACGGAGCCAACGAGTTCATCACATCGGACGAGCTGGTGAAGGACGCCCTGCTTTTCGCCGAAGCTATAGTCGAACTCTGCACATAAATATATAAATATGTTAAAGGAAGGACAACAAAACTATGAAACTTGGAATGGTCGGACTCCCGAACGTCGGGAAAAGCACTTTATTCAACGCGCTTACAAACGCGGGCGCTGAAAGCGCGAATTATCCGTTCTGCACTATCGAACCCAATGTGGGCGTAGTGTCGGTGCCGGACGAGCGTTTGGACAAGCTGGCGGAAATGTACAAGCCCGAGAAATTTACTCCTGCGGTGCTGGAATTTGTGGATATCGCGGGTCTGGTCAAAGGCGCTTCAAACGGCGAGGGACTGGGAAACAAGTTCCTCGCGAATATCCGTGAGGTGGACGCGGTCATTCACGTTGTCCGCTGCTTCGAGAACGACAATATAGTACACGTTGACGGCAGTATCGGCGCAAAGCGTGACATCGAGACGATAAACCTTGAGCTGATATTCAGCGATATCGAGATACTCGGCAGGCGCATCGACCGAGAGAAGAAGCTCGCAAAGGGCGACAAGTCCCTCCAGAAGGAGATAGATTTCCTCGAAAAGCTCATGGCGCACCTTGAGGAGGGTAAGTCCGCGCGTTCGTTCGGCTTCACCGAGGACGAGGCGGAGATAATAAAGTCCACTCCCCTGCTGTCAAACAAGCCTGTCATATACGCGGCTAACCTCTCCGAGGACGATTTCCGCAACAACTACGAGGAGAACGAGCAATACAAGGCTGTCAAGGCGATAGCCGAGGAGGAGAACAGCGCGGTGCTACCTATATGCGCGCAGATAGAGGCTGACATAGCGGACATGGACGCCGAGGAGAAGGAGCTGTTCCTGTCCGACCTGAACCTTTCGGAGTCGGGACTGTCGCGTATAATCAAGACCGGCTACAGCCTTCTCGGACTGATATCCTTCCTGACCGCGGGACCGCAGGAGGTAAGAGCCTGGACCATCACCAAGGGCACAAAGGCTCCGCAGGCTGCGGGAAAGATACACACAGACTTTGAAAAGGGCTTCATACGCGCGGAGGTAGTCTCCTTTGACGACCTCGTAAACTGCGGCGGCATGACCGGTGCGAAGGAAAAGGGTCTTGTGCGTCTCGAGGGCAAGGAATATGTAATGCAGGACGGCGATGTAGTCCTGTTCAGGTTCAATGTGTGATGAAGATATATAAAAGCAGAAATCCGAACAAGCTCAGACTGGGCGTGCTGTTTGCCATGCAGGTACTTTTCGGTACGCTGCCCGCGGTGCTTTTCATTCTTTTTGCAGTGGACAGCTTCCGGCTGTCGCAGAATAACCCGGAGGCTATCAACGCAAACACGAACTACATCAGCGCCTACGTCTCCGCGGCTGCCATAGTGCTCTGCGGCATAGCGTACTTCATACTTGCCCGCAGGTACAACGTGCTACTGTCGGGACTGCGCGGCGAGCGCTCCCTCGCGAAGATAGCAAAGCGCCACAGGAACACCTACGATATTTTCATCAACTTCCCGATACAATACAAGCGCAACCGTTCGGAGATCGACATGATACTTGTCGGCAAGGGCGGCATCATCATCATCGAGGTGAAGAACCACTCGGGAACTCTCTGCGGAGCGGACAGCGATGACAAGTGGGTGCAGTACAAGCACTACCGCGACGGCAAGAATACCGAAGCCGAGATGAAAAATCCCATAAAGCAGGTCACCCGCCAGCGTGATATCCTGAAGAGCATACTCCGCTCCAACGGCATAGACGCGTGGGTGGACGGGGTCGTTTATTTCTCTAATCCGCTTATCCGTCTCAAGCTCTCGATAAAAAACAAGTCGAGCATTGTCTGCGCGGGCGACAAGGAGCTTGACAAATTCATCTCCGGCTACTCCGCTCCCCGCCCTCTCTCCAAAAAGGATACCGAGAAGGTCATAGAGATACTGCGTTCTCAGATGTAGCTGCGAACGCGAATGACATTTTTTACAAATATGTAACTCCTTCGTTTTTTACGGTGGTAACCTTTTACAATTTTGTTACAAGTATTTTGTCATATCGTATAAAATTCTTAGTTTTGTTGACTTTTTTTGTATATGTTATTGACAAAAAGTTCGGCTTGGGTTATAATACAGATGTAGGGCGGGAAAATATCCTGTTTTTCCAAACTACTCATGATTGAAATCAACTAATGTTTAGTTGTCTCCTTTCTTTTGTTCTACACATTATACATTATTTCAGTTTGAGAACCGTCTCCCGGTTCTCATTTTTTTTGCTGCGCGGAGCCCGCGCCCCCAATTCCGTCTGTAACCCTTCCGATATGTCAAAGTTTCTGCCTCGCTGCCGTCAAAACGCTTTCGGTCATTTTTACAGAAAAAACCGCCATGCTTTCATCGCGTGGCGGTTGTCTGTTTTATCTTGTCATGCAGGCACTTCACCGGAGTCATCATCTTCGACTATCTCAATAGGAGGAAGCACAGAAACGAGATGCTCGAATATCTCCCTGATACTTTCTGCCGGTCTGCTCCTGATATACTCTGTCATGTGTTCTATAAGTTCATCACAAAATTCACCGTCACTGTCAAAAGCACACGCGACAGTAAGTGCAAGCAACTTATCATCGGGATCGTTCCCGTCTGCTCTTGACTTGATAAGCGAAATAAGCTCCTGTACATTCTCCGGCAGTACTTCATTATTCTCCATTCTTCAACATCTCCTTTTTCAAAAGATCTATGTATGGTTTATTCTTGTCTGACAGAGTAATTTTTGTTATGAAATCATAACTTCCGAATTCGTTGACACTGACAACATAGAAATGATCTCTGTTCTCATAACCGAACAGCTCACCGGTTCGTTTCATCGGATGATCGGCAGCTATCTGATGTGAAACTCTTATTCTTTAACACTTAATCTTGCCGGTTTTAACGGAAGTGAAAAAACAGTTTTCGGCATTCTATGACCACCCCTCCGTTCCCTTGAGCTTATTATATCACAATCCGGTATATAAGTCAACAGCAAATAAATTTGTACAAAAATATTGAAATTAACGCGGGAATGTGGTATAATAGTAAAGTTAAAATGACTTCACAGAAAGGAAGCAATACTATGAACGCTTTTTCCGACAGAATACGCACACTTCAGCCCTCCGCTATCCGTGAGATACTGAAATTCACCTCCTACCCCGATGTTATCAGCTTCGCCGGCGGCAATCCCGCACCCGAGGCTTTCCCGGTACAGGAGGTCAAGGAGATAATGAACGATATCATGGAGAACGACCCGATAACTGCTCTCCAGTACTCTATCTCCGAGGGATATACTCCCCTGCGCGACTGGATAAAGGACGACCTCTACTCGAAGGGCATCTTCAACTGGAACAACGATGATGTGATAATCACCTCCGGCGCACAGCAGGTAATGGAGATGACCGCCAAGGTGATCTGCAACGAGGGCGACGCGATAATCTGCGAGGAACCGAGCTTCATAGGCTCCCTCAATTCCTTCCGTTCCTATAACGCAAAGCTCGTGGGCGTTCCCATGGACGAGGACGGTGTTAATCTCGAGGCGCTCGAGGAGACGTTAAAGACCTACCGCCGCACAGCGTTCCTCTATCTGATACCCAACTTCCAGAACCCCACCGGACGCACGATGAGCTTAGAAAAGAGAAAGGCAGTTCTCGACCTCGCGTACAAGTACAACATCTACATCATAGAGGACAACCCCTACGGGGATATCCGGTTTGCGGGAGAAAATGTGCCGAGCATACGCTCTATGGATACAAAGGGTCACGTCATCTACGCGGGGACGTTCTCCAAGACAGTGGCTCCGGGACTTCGTGTGGGCTATATGTGCGCTACGAAGGATATCATCGCGAAAGCCACGGTCGCTCTTCAGGTATCTACCGTGCACACAAGCATACTCTCGCAGATGATAGTACACAGATACGTGACGAAGTACGACTTCCCCGCTCATCTCGAGCAGATACAGAAGATATACGGTCACAAGTGCGACCTTATGCTGACGAACCTCAAGATGAAGATGCCCCAGTCCATAAGGTTCACGGAACCGGACGGAGGACTGTTCATTTGGGGAACTCTCCCGGACGGCGACGTTGACTACTTCGTGAAGAAGGCTATCGACCGCAAGGTAGCGATAGTTACCGGCAAGGCGTTCCTCGTTGACGAGAGCAAGCCATCCCTCTCCTTCCGTCTCAACTACTCCACCCCGACGGACGAGCAGATAGAACGCGGCGTTGACATACTCGCCGAGGTCGCGAATTCGATATACAAGAAGTAAGAGCATACGAAAGGAACAGCTATGGCAGACAAGAAAAATATAATACTCACCGGTGACCGTCCCACAGGGCGGCTCCACCTCGGACACTATGTAGGCTCGCTCAAAAGGAGAGTGGAGCTCCAGAACTCCGGCAAATATGACGAGATAAACATACTGATAGCCGACGACCAGGCTCTCACCGACAACGCGGACAACCCCGCGAAGATACGCGACAATATCGTGAATGTGGTGCTCGACTATCTCTCCGTGGGCATCGACCCCGCAAAGACAACAATATGCGTGCAGTCGGCTCTCCCGGCACTCCACGCTCTCACGTTCTACTATATGAATCTTGTCACCACGGCGAGACTCTCCCGCAATCCCACCATAAAGGCGGAGATACAGATGCGCGGCTTTACGGACGAGGGACTCCCGGCGGGCTTCTTCACCTACCCGGTATCGCAGACCGCGGATATCACGGCGTTTGACGCGAATGTAGTACCCGTGGGCGAGGATCAGCTCCCGATGCTCGAGCAGGCGAGAGAAATTGTGGAGAAGTTCAACAAAATATACGGCGAGACCCTTGTACTGCCGAACGCGATGATACCCGAGAACGAGTTCCAGCGCCGCCTTCCCGGTGTGGACGGCAAGGCGAAGATGAGCAAATCCCTCGGCAACTGCATCTATCTCTCCGACACCGCCGCCACAGTCAAGAAGCAGGTCAACGGCAAGATGTACACTGACCCGCTGCACATACAGATATCCGACCCCGGGCATACCGAGGGCAACGTGGTGTTCACATACCTCGACGCATTATGTACAGACGAGCATTTTGCGGAGTACCTTCCCGATTATGCCAACCTTGAGGAGATGAAGGAGCACTACCGCAAGGGCGGGCTCGGAGACGGCACCTGCAAGAAATTCCTGATAAACGTTCTTGAAGAGACCCTCAGTCCCATAAGAGCGGAGCGCGCAAGGTGGGAGCAGAATATCGGGGACGTGTACGATATCATCTCCGCGGGTACAGCTAAGGCTGTCGAGACCACAAACGCTACTCTCGCCCGCGTTCGCCGCGCCATGCGTATCAACTACTTTGAGGACCGCTCTATCATCGGGGAGTGGGAGGAGCTGCTGAAAAAAGCACAGCAGTAAGAGGGTCACTCCCTGCCTCGCAGCCGTAATTCTCTGCAAAATATAACAAGAAAGCCCCTGCTGAATACAGGGACTTTTTCTTTTGATTTTAATTTATTAAATACAGGCGCAGCAATTAAAGTTTTTTGAAAGGGGGTCTGGGGGAAAAATTTTTTTCAAAAAATTTTTCCCCCAGTCTCGAGCGAAGCGACCAAAGCGCGCCAGCGCCGTCTCGAGCGTAAGCGGCATTACTGCACAGCCGCTTTCAGCTCCTCCGCCTTATCGGTTTTCTCCCAAGCAACGCCGAGCTCCTCACGTCCGAGATGGCCGTAAGCCGCGAGAGCCTTGTACTGCGGCTTGCGCAGGTCGAGCATCTTGATTATGCCGGCAGGGCGAAGGTCGAACACCTTGTTCACAGCCTCGGATATCTTCTCATCGGAGACCTTGCCGGTACCGAAGGTGTCAACGAGAACGGACACAGGCTTTGCAACGCCGATAGCGTAGGCAAGCTCCACCTCGCACTTGTCGGCGAGACCCGCCGCAACGATGTTCTTAGCCACATAGCGTGCGGCGTAAGCGCCGGAGCGGTCAACCTTTGTCGGGTCCTTGCCGGAGAATGCTCCGCCGCCGTGACGGGAATATCCGCCGTAGGTATCTACGATTATCTTTCTGCCGGTAAGACCGCTGTCGCCCTGGGGACCTCCCACAACGAAACGACCCGTGGGATTTACAAAATATTTGGTATTCTCATCGAGGAGCTCTGCGGGAATGGTGGGCTTGATTATCTTCTCGATAACGTCCGCGCGTATCTGCTCGAGAGTAGCGGAAGCCTTATGCTGGGAGGAGATGACCACCGTATCCACGCGGGCGGGCTTGCCGTCTATGTACTCCACCGTCACCTGCGATTTGCCGTCGGGCAGGAGGTAGTCTATCTGTCCGCTCTTGCGGGCTTCGGTGAGCTTCTTTGTCAGCTTGTGCGCGAGGGATATGGGAAGCGGCATAAGCTCGGGTGTCTCATTGCACGCATAGCCGAACATCATACCCTGATCGCCCGCGCCGATGTCCATAGCGTTCTCCGCTCTGCCCTCGAGAGCGTTGTCAACGCCCATTGCGATATCGGGGCTCTGCTTGTCGAGTGTGGTCATCACTGCGCAGGTATTGCAGTCGAAGCCGTACTCCGCGTTGTCATAGCCTATTTCCTTCACGGTCTGACGAACGATAGCGGGGATATCAACTACCGCCTTTGTTGTTATCTCGCCCATTACCATAACAAGACCGGTGGTGGTGCAGGTCTCGCATGCCACTCTGGACATAGGGTCCTGCTCGAGCATTGCGTCGAGGATGCTGTCGGAGATCTTGTCGCAGATCTTGTCGGGATGTCCCTCCGTCACGCTTTCGGAGGTGAATAAGAATTTTGCCATTTTGTTTTTTCCTTTCCGTTTTTACAATATTTCAACAAAAAAGCTCCCTACGGGGAGCCAAACTGTACATTTAAACTCCCTCATCTTCCACCGTATATACTGCGGTGCGGGAATTGGCACCTTTGCTTTCACGCAGGTTGCCGCGGCTTCACGGGACCCGTTTCCTCCGCCGCTCTGGATAAGGACTTTATGTCGATAGGTTTATTCTATCATATATGTAGAATTTTGTCAAGCATTTTTTATAAAAAATACACAAGATGTTGATATTTTTACATCACTTATTTCAGAAATGTATGGTCGTCGTACTTGTTGAGGTGGAAGGTCTCGAGGAGGGAGCAGTACTTGTCGGCGGCGCATACGAGCCAGCTCTCCCGGTAACGCGGTATCTTTGTGAGGGTGAGCGGCCACATGTGCTTGCGAATGATATCGAGCTCCCGCTTGTTGAGGCGGAAATGCCGCAGAGCGTTCTTGGAGGCTGTGGTGGGGTGCGCAAAGCCGTGCAGCCCGTCCCCGGCGTTGTGCATCTTGTGCCAGTCGTACAGAAAGAAGTCATGGAGCACCGCCCCGCGGATAAGGCTGCGCTTGTCACACTCGAGCTTCAGAGCCCGCGCGAGCTTCACGCTGTAATGAGCGACGGCGAGGGAATGCGCGAACACCGATACATTCCCGTGCTGTGTGAGACTGCGGGTTGACTGCACCCGCTCATGCCGCACAAGGGGACGCACCGTCTGCCTGAACAGCTCCCTGTCAGCTCTCGCTTGTGTCTTTCTCGTTGCTGTGTTTGCCATATAGCTCCTCGTAATCCTCGTCCTCGTCTGTGGGGTCAATACTGAACTTCATCTTCGCCAGCAGCGCGTTGAAGCGCTCACGTCTTTTGGCTACAGCGCCGCCGAGCTGAATGAACTTCTCTGTCATGATCTGCTTAGCCTTATCGTAAGGCAGGGATTTCAGCTTTTCGCGGAAGGATATCTGCGAGCTTATGCTGATTATCGTGTCCACCGACATGGCAATAGCCATTGCGAGGTCGTACGCAAGAATGAACTTCGGGTCGCACGCGCTAACCAGTGTGTCCATTACCCCGTGCAGGATATACACCATGAACAGTGACAGCAGTCCCCAGAACAGCGAGGACACCAGCGAGATACGGTTCTTGTAGGTGAAGCGCAGCATACTGTAATCCCAGAACTGCTTGTGGAAAAGCGTCTCCATTGCCCACCCCACCGTATATTCGAGCACCGTACAGCTAAGCAGTCCGACTATATATACCAGAAAGCCGTTTTCGCTGAATGGGGTGCAGAGTATCAGCATGGTCATACCGCCGATGCCGTATATCGGGATATAGGGACCCTTCAGAAATCCCCGGTTGATAGGACGTTTATGATATACCGACTCGATAGTCGATTCCTGCACCCAGCCGATGTTGCAGAACACAAAGAACATGAACAGAAGCTGGGGAAAGGTGTATTGAAGCATTACCATTTGTTGAACTCTCCCATTTTTTAACCTACCGTATTGATATTTCTGTTTATCAGAGCGCAGTCTATCTTCTCCCACTTAGGGTTCTTTATCTGTATCTGACGGTCGGCTGCGTAGATATCATCGGAATGGCTCTTGAGCTGGCTCGCCTGGATACGCTTCTTGCTGTCGGAGCTGTTCTTCATCGCGTTGTACTCGGGACTGTCGTCGTCCACGGTATAGTATATATTTACAATGGAAGGAGAGCTCTTCTCCACCACCACGCGGTAGATATCCGTTTTTGCGTCTCCGCCGTAGCTTGTCAGACCGTACAGCATACATTCATCGGACAGCGTCCCGTTATGGACATAGGCACGGTAAACGTACAGCTCGGTATTGAGCGGGAGCTTGCTGTACACAGCGTTTGCCGCGCGAATGGCGAACTGCTCGTTCCCGGACTTTATGGTGTCGGTGAAGAACAGCAGGCATATACAGAACCCCAGCGCCAGCGCCACGACCGCGGCACCGACTGTCAGCATTCTCCACAGCATCACCGGGTCTATGGGCTTCTTCTCCTTGGCTTCCTTGGGAGCCTTATCCTTCTTTGCCTTCTTCTTTCCCTTACCGTCGGCAGGCTCCTCCGCTTCTCCCCCGGCTTCGGGCTCCGCGTTATCCTGCTTCTCTGCGTCGAGCTGCGCGCGGAACTTCTCGGCTATCTCTGTGTCCTCATCGGGCTCGGGAGCGGGCTGACCCTCACCGGTATCTCCGCCGTCACCGATATCTCTTGCGGTGCCGTCATCGCCGGTCTCCTCATCGCCGCCTTCTCCCTGCTCCGCTCCCGAAGCAGCCTCGAAGGTATCGGTATTCAGAGCGAGCATGGCTTCGATCTGTGCCTGTGAGAGCTTCCCCGAACCGCCGCCGGGCTGGTCATCCGCGGGAGGCTCCTCCGCGGCGGGAGACACTCCCACCTGCTTCTGTGCGGCTGAAAGCATTGAATTGAACTGTTCGTCCTCTAAGTTTTCATTCTCGTCCATATATATCACCACGTTTCAAGGGCATACTTATAATTATATGTATTATATCATAATTTGTCGGAAATTGCAATATATTTTTATAAATTAAAGAAAATTTCAAAAAGGTATTGACAAATGCATATGTATCTGCTATAATATAAGCATACCAAACAGATAGGAATTATAAGAGATATGTGCATCATTCTGAAACGATGTTGCCGCTGACAACATTCACCCATAAACAACAATTTTAATTCATCTAAAAGGAGAACAACATCATGGCAGTCTACAAGAAGATCTCAGACCTCATCGGAAAAACTCCCCTGCTGGAGCTCGGAAACATCGAGAAAAACCTCGGGCTTGAAGCTAAGGTCATCGTAAAGCTCGAATACTTCAACCCCGCGGGAAGCGTCAAGGACCGTATCGCCAAGGGTATGATAGACGACGCGGAGGCTACCGGCAAGCTCAAGCCCGGCAGCGTCATTATCGAGCCCACAAGCGGCAATACCGGTATCGGTCTCGCTTCCGTAGCGGCGGCAAGAGGCTACAGACTCATCATCACGATGCCCGAGACTATGAGCATAGAGCGCAGAAAGCTCATGAAGGCATACGGCGCGGAGCTTGTGCTCACAGAGGGCGCAAAGGGCATGAAGGGCGCTATCGCAAAGGCGGAGGAGCTCGCAAAGGAGATACCGGACAGCTTTATCCCCTCCCAGTTCACCAACCCCGCAAACCCCGCAGTGCATGAGGCTACAACGGGCGTGGAGATATGGGACGATACCGACGGCGCGGTCGATATCTTCGTGGCAGGCGTCGGCACAGGCGGGACCATTTCCGGCGTCGGCAAGTACTTAAAGTCCAAGAAGCCCTCCGTCAAGGTAGTGGCAGTCGAGCCTAAGGACTCCCCCGTCCTCTCCGAGGGCAAGGCAGGTCCCCACAAAATTCAGGGCATCGGAGCAGGCTTCGTTCCCGATACGCTCAACACAAGCATCTACGACGAGATACTCCCCGTAGCTAACGAGGACGCCTTCGAGACAGGCAGACTTATCGCAAAGAGCGAGGGCGTGCTTGTAGGTATCTCCTCCGGCGCTTCCCTTTACGCGGCTATCCAGCTCGCGAAGCGTCCCGAGAACAAGGGCAAGACCATAGTGGCGCTGCTCCCCGATACAGGCGAGAGATACCTCTCCACAGCGATGTTCGAATAATGGAAAAAGACCTCTGTACAGCTTATGCTGTGCGGAGGTTTTTTATTTTTCGCTGCACTGTGTGCACAAAAAGTGCACACTGCACACTGCACAATACATTTCAAGACTTTTTATTATATATAATCCATATTTTAAGTCTTTTATAAAATTTAGTGTGCAGTTTGTGCAGTAAGGGCTCAAACCCGCATTATAAGGGGATTTCTGCCTGCACAATCGCTGCACAGAAGCTGCACAAAGCCTGCACAGAACGTCTCATCAGTCAAACGGATACGGCTCTGTCACTCTTTCCCACCCTCTCTGCCTGCCATATCCCGGAAAGGTGCGGGGATTGCTGAAGCTCACCCAGCCCTCTATGCTGTTATCCATGATGCTCTTTATTGCCCGGAGGTCGCACAGCCTCGGCTCCTCCGTTCCGTGACCGAGAGCCTCGGAATACAGCATTCGCGAGCATACCGCGCTGTGCTTTGTCTCATCCAGCCAAGCCTGTATCTCCCCTGCCCTCACGTCCTCGGGGGTGAATTCCCGCTGCACCTTGCGGAGGGTCTCCGAGAGCTCGGAGGGGAATACCAGCTTGTAATCGTTGCTGCGGTATATCGTCATAGCCTCCGCCCACATCTGCGTGAAGTACTCCCGGGAGGCGTTCTCGTTCTCGAGTATGTGAGTCTCCGCGTTATCGGGGTCAGTCTGCACCGGGAGAAAGCGGCGGTTTCCCGTGCGGTCGGGCGGCAGCATATCCATACTGTTCGAGGTACCGCCGAACACGCACTGCCGCAGTCTGTCCTGCGGGTGTACGTCATACGGTATCTTGTAGGTATCCTTCTGCTTCGAGAGGAATGCCTTTATCTCCTCGATATTGCGGGAACCCCCTACCCCGAGCATTTCGGACATCTCCATTATCCAGTGTCCCTGAAGCTTGCGGTAGATGTTCTCGTCGTCCAGCTTTCGCAGGTCGTCGGAGAACCACTCGTCCCGCCCCGCCAAGAAGCGGAAGAAGGTGGATTTCCCCGTTCCCTGCTTACCCACAAGGCAGAGCATATACTCGAACTTGCTCCCCGGCTCATAGACCCTGTTCAGCGCTCCCAGCATGAAGAGCTTCAGAGCCTCTGCGGTGTATCTGTCCTCCGCGGCTCCGAGGAATTTGTGCAGCGCCTTCGCTATCCTCGGCTCGCCGTCCCACTCCAGTCCCGCCAGCCAGCCGCATATCGGGTGATATCTGTTCTCGTTCGCGGCTATCCGTATAGCGTCGTCTATCTTGCGCTCCTTCGTCAGCCCGTATCTGCTCTCCATATACAGCCGTATGTACCTCACGTCGGTATCGGTAAGCGTCGGGGTCGTTCTCTCCCACCCCGGCGATTCCACGATATCCACCCTCTCCGTGAACAGGTTCAGCGCTATCTTGCCTCTCATCAGCTCGTCCTCCCGCAGCACGGTGACGCAGTTCTCTATCGACTCCTTCACCTTCCCGCTGCTGTCCTTTGCGAGATGATCCATTATGCCCTGCTTTTCCTCCTGCTCCTCATCGAGCAGCTCGGACACCATTTTCTCCAGCCTCGCCCTCTCCTCGGGTGAAAGCTTTATCGTACCGGTCATAAACCCCGCCTCCTTTCTTTTCACTATACAGAATACCACACCTTGAGGGTGACATTCAATGACATTTTTCAGGTTTTTTGTGACAAACCGTGACATCTTTCCGAATATTTGATAATATCCGGAAGATAATATTTCCGTAAAGCATTATTAGCTTTTGATAATATCGGAACGAAAGGAAATATATATATGAAAGCAACGGGAATAGTCAGAAGGATAGACGACCTCGGAAGAGTGGTGATACCCAAGGAGATACGCCGCACCATGCGCATAAGGGAGGGAGACCCGCTCGAGATATTTACCAGCGCCGAGGGTGAGGTGATATTCAAGAAGTACTCCCCCGTGGGTGACATGACAGAGCTCGCCAACCAGTACGCGGAGGTGCTCGCGAAGATAGGCGGAGCTCCCGCGGCGATATGCGACCGCGACCATGTGATAGCTGTGTCGGGCATGACCAAGCGCGAGGTGCTGGAGCGCAGGGTGACAAGCTCGCTGGAGGACGTGATAGAGAGCCGCAAGCCTCTTGTGTATGCCTCGCTGGAGGACAAGCGCATAAATCCCATAGAGGGCGTCGATAAGTACGCGATAGCCTGTGCGCCTATCGTGGCGCAGGGAGATGTGAACGGCGCCGTGGTGATGCTGTCCTCCGACGGCGGTGAGTACGCCACCCCCGAGCAGACCGCGCTCGTCAGAGCCGCTGCTATGTACTTCTCCAAGCAAATGGAGGAATAAAAAGAACGCGCAGGCAGCACAAATAATGCCGCTTGCGCGCTTGTATTTTTTTCGGCGTTCAGCTCCCGAACAATTCCCGGAAGCTGTCAATATTGTATCCTCTGCGCAGTGATACCGCAAAATAGACCGCCAGCTCCGATTTGCCCCTCTGCCACATTTTCTTTAACACGGGCGCGGTATAGAAGCTGTCCCTGTCTATCCACCCCATGATGAGCCCGACACGCTCCCCTTCGTCGATATATACTCTCACAAAAGCGTCCGCCGTCTGGTTCGCCCGCTCATATTGAAGCATCTCTCCCACGCCGGAGACATTGATGCCCCGTGACCGCAGAAGGCTTATATAATCAGCCTCGGAGAAGCTGTGCTGTAAGGAGCTCCTGCAAAGATGCGGGTATGCCAGAAAATCGTCGCCGAGGATAATATCCGCTAATTTCGCGGTCTGCGCGATATCCCGGTAGCCGCCTCTGACGAACGAGCACTTACTTTTGTGCCTGTAGGTTATCTGCGTTGACTTGACCTCGATTATCTTCACATTTTCCCGCCTGCACAGCGATATAGTCTCCGCCGATAAGCTTACATATCTGCCGACGGTATTTGTGATGTCGTTCCGTACAGACGCCGTTACGCTCCCGATATCGCGCTCCCCCACCCACACGAGATGGTCGAAGGGGGAGTGTTTTTTAAATCTGTCGTTTCGTATCTCATCATACGACAGAACGTTTATCTCGGGGTGGTAACGCTTCAGATAAGTCTGTAAAATCTCTTCGGAGATCTTACCCTGTACGGTATTTGCCAGTGTCTCCGGGCGTTCCCGGTCAGGCTGCCATGTCTGCTCGGTGTTATCGGCAATTATGGCAGCCACTGTATTATCGGGGTTTTCTTCCGTATAGCGGACAAGTACCGCACTGTGCCGTTCGTCCACGGCTATGTTCTGTGCTTCGGTAATTATCAAGGGCATAACAAACCTCCTGGTCGCTTTTGCGTTATTTTCCGCGCTTCCGTGAGAGCAGTGCTATTGCCGCGAATACTACGGTCAAGGCAAACACATTCCCGGTGTTCGTACCTGTCGCGGGATTTCTGTCGCCGGAAGGAGTATCGTTGACAGCCGCGATAATGCCCGTTTCGTCCTCCGCGGATATAACAGCCTTGTCGGAGAACAGGATCGCGTAGGTGGAGAACCTGCTGCTCCTGAAGGAGACAGTTCCGAGCTCAAGGTCGGTCTTGCAGGGGATAATATCTACCTCGCCGTCATGCACACGTCCTACGAAGAATACTCTTTCCACGCCTTCGGGAATATCCAAGAGCTCCTCGGGCATCCTGAGAGTTACGGTTATCTCGTCCGCAAGGTCATGGAGCTGCACGGGTTCATTGTCGCCTATGACCTTGAATATCCTCGCGTCAAAGAATGTGCCTGCCGTTACATCTCCGAACTCGCCTGTCAGCACAGCCATAACAGCCTGCTGGTCGTCCGAGGACGGGTCAGCCTCCACAACGTCCACCTCGAGGTAGACCTCCGCGGTCACGCCGTTATCGAGCTCCTCGCGCTCCTTCTCCGTGAACAGCACTGCCTCAAGCCAGTCCGCGTCATTGCGGAGCTCCGCGTTTGCGAAGTTGCGCTCGGGGTCGGTGGTATTCTCTACCTTGCCGTCGCTCGATACCGTTTCTATCGCGATCTCGGTGTTCAGCTCGGGGGCGGAGAGTGCCGCGGAAGCTTCCTCCGCTTCTTCCCCGCCGGAGTTGTCGGTATCCTCCGGGAAGTTTTCTGTTGGTTCCGCTGTACCTGCCGTACCGTCCGCTGTTTCTTCCGCTGCGCTGTCCGCGTCGCTCCCGGACGCGTCGTTTATCGTACCGCCTGCCTGACTGTCCGTGACAGCCATAGGATCAGCGATCTCGGTAGTCGAAACTCCCGTTACAGCGTCGGTTATCGTAATTGTTACTGCATGAGGTACATAGCCTGCCGAAGGAATGAAGGGTGTGAGAGTGATCTCTCTTGAGTCGTTCGGTTCTATCGGTCCGATATAGTACCTCGAATCTGTCGGTTCTGTCGGCTCTTCGCTCGGTGTTTCCTCGCTCGGTGGCTCTTCAGCCGGAGGTTCCTCGCTTGGGGGCTCTTCAGCCGGTATCTCCTCGCTCGGGGGCTCTTCAGCCGGAGTTTCCTCACTTGGGGGCTCTTCAGCCGGAGTTTCCTCACTCGGGGGCTCTTCAGCCGGAGGTTCCTCACTCGGGGGCTCTTCAGCCGGTATCTCCTCGTTCGGTGGCTCTTCAGCCGGGGGTTCCTCGCTTGGGGGCTCTTCAGCCGGAGGTTCCTCACTTGGGGGCTCTTCAGCCGGAGTTTCCTCACTTGGGGGCTCTTCAGCCGGAGTTTCCTCACTTGGGGACTCTTCAGCCGGTATCTCCTCGCTCGGTGGCTCTTCAGTCGGAGTTTCCTCGCTCGGCGGTTCTTCAGCCGGAGGTTCCTCACTTGGGGGCTCTTCAGCCGGGGGCGGTGTCGGGTCATCTTCTCCGCAGCGAGTGCATACGCCGTCTGCATAGTCGTGTCCGAGTGCCGCTATTATCCAGCTGTTTTCTTCTGTCTCCGCTGTTCCCTCCGCATCGGAGAAGAACTTGCCGCAGCTCTCACATGACCAGTATTCGGAGCTGCCGGGTTCGGTGCAGGTCGCCGCAGCCGCCGCATGGTGTGTAAGGCTGTGTCCGATAGTGAATTCCTTTGTCGCACTGCCGGAGAAATTTCCGAGACCCGTGAGCACCACAGTATAAGTCCCCTCGGCGGTGGGCTTCGATATTGCCGCGCTGCTGCTGTCCTTGTAGGAAATACTGTACTCTGTCTCACCGATAAGAGTATGCGCAGCGGTCCCGAGAGTTACGGAAGCAGACTCCAAGTCAGCACTGTTGGCTGTGAGGGTGATGTCCGTATTACCCGCCAGGTCAAAAGGCGATATCGTAATATACCCGTCTGTAACGTTGAATACTATTGTCTCGAAGTTGCTGTTCGTGTTCGTGAACTGCGACGAGGTAAGACCCATTTGAGTTGTACCTGCGTCCGTGCGGCTTGCCGAAGCTGTACCGGAGAACGTGAAGTCCGCGGTGGTGTACAGCGGGTCGCTTATCTCCACATCATAGCCGGAGACGCTGCGCTCTGTCCCGTCGTATACGGTAGTATTGCTGTGTCCGGTAATTGTTACGGTAATGTCGATCGCGGATATGGTCAGATAGCCGTCCGTGACCTCGAAGGTGACTGTCGCAAAGTTCGGGTTTATGTTCGTGAACTGTGACGCGGTAAGTCCCATGTCAGTGG
>CAJOMV010000107.1 GCA_905235805.1 uncultured Ruminiclostridium sp. | reverse complement strand
TCCCCGCTGGGGAGGTGGCGACGAAGGAGCCAGAGGGGCTGACCGACAGAGGGAGGGAACCCACTTTCTCAAGGAGAAAGTGGGTTCTCTTCCTTCCCTTGGCGGCGCCAGCCGCTGGCTCGAGCGCCAGCGACCTACTCAAGCATCAGCGAACCTTACTTTATCAATCTGTACTTACCGATAAGCGGCAGCTCGACAGCCTTGTTATTGAGGATATTGACGAGGGCGAAGATGAAGGCTGCGAGGTGGATAACGCCGGCAGCCCAGCCTATAAAGCCGGAGAGCAGTCCGAAGATGGCACCGATGATGGGGATACCGCTGAAGAAACCGAAAAATCCCGCCAATACTCCACAGGCAGTGGTAAAAATGAAGAGAAGCAAGCCCTGGTTGGCGTGGAATTTGCCGACCTTGGAGTCGGGGCATACCACAAGCGGCAGGAAGAACAGTATCCAAAGATATGCGAGAATATAGCACCACTTGTTGTCCGCGAGTTCTGTGCCGTCGAATATGGACGAGCTGTCGGTACCCATGAATTGGTTGGGCTGCTGAGGCGGGGGCGGGGTCTGCTGAGCGCTTCCGTCGAGAATGCCGCCGCAGTGCGGACAGGTCTGCGCTCCGTCGGGAGCTTGTCCTCCGCAGTATTTACAATACGCCATGATACTTCTCTCCTTTTACTCCTCGAATTCGTCCCGCACTGCGTAAAGCGCGGACTTGATATCGTTGTAGCCGTACCCGCGGCGCGCGAGTGCGGCTATGATCTTCTGCATTTCCTTTTTGCCCTCAAGCCCTTTGAGAAAGAGCCTGTCCGCGTACTTTTTCCGGAGAATGTCCGCTATCTCGGCGACCATGTCCTCCTCTGTGTACTGCGAAAGGGCGTTGTCTATCGTATCACGCTCGAGCCCCTTCTGCTTCATCATCATTGCCGCCCGGGACTTTCCGTAGCGGCGCACCTTGATGTAATTGTGGGCGAGCTTTTCCGCGTAGCGCTCATCATTCACATAGCCATACTCGCACATCAGGTCGGCAACGGAGACGGCAGTCTCCTCGCTGTAATTGTTCCTCAGCTTCTCTATCAGCTCGTTCCTGCCGTAGTCTCTGCCGCCGATGAGGTACATTGCCCGGCGCTTCGCTATTTCGAGCTCGTTGGGCTTACTCATTGATGTCGTCTAACGAGAATTCCTCGAAATCGTCGTCCGCCGCTACCACAACGCTGCTCTTTTTGGCGGACTTGCGCTTCGGCTTTTCGGCGGGAGCGCCTTCGCCGTCATCGTCCGCGGGAGCGGAGACCGCCGGAGCCGAGACCGCGGCAGGAGTGTCGTCGCTCATATCGTCGAGCTTTTCTGCCTGCGCCCAGATCTTGTCCTCTATCTCCTTCATTACAGCAGGATTGTCGTCGAGGAACTTCTTGGTGTTCTCACGACCCTGACCGATACGCATATCCTCATAGCTGAACCATGCGCCGGACTTCTTCACGATGCCCAGCTCCTCCGCGAAGTCCAGCACCTCGCCCGTGCGGGATATGCCGTGACCGAATATCATGTCGAACTCGCAGCTCTTGAATGGCGGAGCTACCTTGTTCTTGATGACCTTGCACTTGGTGCGGTTGCCTATTGTCTCCGCGCCGTCCTTTATTGGCTCGCCCTTGCGGACCTCAATTCGCACCGAAGCGTAGAATTTGAGGGCTCTGCCGCCGGGAGTGGTCTCGGGATTGCCGAACATGACGCCGATCTTCTCGCGTATCTGATTGATGAAGATAGCGACGGTGTTGGATTTGGAGATGACGGCGGTGAGCTTCTTCATTGCCGCCGACATAAGTCTCGCCTGAACGCCCACGAAGGTATCGCCCATATCGCCGTCTATCTCGGCCTTGGTGACCATTGCGGCTACCGAGTCCAGCACTATGATGTCGATAGCGCCGGAGCGGACGAGGGCTTCCATGATATCGAGAGCCTGTTCACCTGTATCCGGCTGGGAGACTACGAGCTGATCGACGTCCACGCCGAGCTTGCGGGCATAGACGGGGTCGAGGGCGTGCTCGACGTCCACGAACGCCGCGATGCCGCCTAGCTTCTGCGCTTCCGCGATAGCGTGGAGGGTAACGGTGGTCTTACCGCCGGACTCCGGCCCGAATATCTCGATGATGCGTCCCTTGGGGAGACCGCCTATGCCGAGAGCCATATCGAGACCCATGGAGCCTGTCGGAAGTGCCTCGACATCGAGGTTCGTCTTTTCGCCCATTCTCATTACCGAGCCTGCGCCGAACTGCTTTTCTATCTGTGCAATAGCCGCGTCGAGAGCCTTCTTCTTCTCCTCGGCGGTAATGGGTTTTTCAAGACCTTTCTTGGTAGCTGCTGCTTTTGCCATTTTATATTTTCCTTTCCTGCGGGGATCCGCACCCCGCTCGTGTTTCCGGTTCTTACAGTATGTATGATATCACAGAATTGTCCCTGTTTCAATACAGCCAGCTCAAAGTGTCCCCAAACCGGGACATTTTCCGTTTATCAGGAAGCCCCGCCGGAAGGCTTGGTATCGGAGTTTAACCAGTCTTTCACTATTTCGCCTATCGTATCTTTTCGTATTTCAAGCATACGCAGGAACTGCTTTTTGAGGTCGCTCTTCATGCCCCCGCGCTGCCAGTCCAGTATCTGTCCGAAGCAAGCGCACTTGTAGAAGTTTATCACGACTTCCCTGTCGAAATCGCTTATCGCCTCCCGCGGCACCACGCTGTCGATATATACCGTCACGACGTGCTCACAGACCCGCCAGAGGTACTGCTCGTATATGTCGCGGTTCACGGAGTTGTAAATGTGCATTGCCGCCCTGCGGTTGTTCATCGCGAAGCTCACCGCCGCGTCCAGACACTCCTCCAGCGAGTTTATGGAGGGATACTGCGCTATCAGCTCCTCCGCCTGCTCGAGTATCATGCTCTCTATCAGCGAGGGAAGGTCGCGGAAGTGGTAGTAGAAGGAGTTCCTGTTGATACCGCAGTCCTCGACTATGTCCTTTACGGTTATCTGATTCAGCGGTTTCTCGTTCAGCAGCTTCATCGCCGATGCCTTTATCGCTCGTTCCGTCAGGTTCGACAAATCTACCTTCTCCTCCTTTTTTCATAATATATTATTATACCATATTACACATAAAAAATCAAGCCTTGTATTACGCTTTGTCCGAGCATGAGCGACCCGCTCACAGCGGCATTGAAGCGACGGCGTTGAGGGAGAGGTCGGCGGTGCGGCGGGCTTCGGTGAATTCGTAGAATGCCTGGGCGCCGATCATGGCGGCATTGTCGCCGCAGAGTGATATGGGAGGGACATACAGAGTTATGCCGTGCTGCGCGCAGCGCTCCTCGAGCAGTGCGCGCAGTCCGGAGTTTGCGGCTACTCCTCCGGCGAGGGCTGCCGTCTTATAGCCGTACTCGTCGGCGGCTGCAACAAATTTCGCTGTTAAGATATCCGCCACCGTGTACTGGAACGACGCGGCGAGGGAGTCTATATCGAGCTCCTCGCCCTTCTGCTTTGCGTTGTGGACGAGATTGATGACATTCGTCTTTAAGCCGGAAAAGCTGAAATCATACGGGTTCGCTGTGTGGGGACGGGGGAGCTTGTACTTGTGCTTGTCTCCCGTTTTCGATGCCTTGTCGATATAGATACCGCCGGGATAGGGAAATCCCATGGCGCGCGCCGCCTTGTCGAAGGCTTCGCCTGCCGCGTCGTCAAGGGTCTTTCCTATCGTGCTGTACTCCGTGTAAGTCTCCACGCGCATTATCTGGGAATGCCCGCCCGACGCGGCAAGGCATATATAGGGGGGCTTGAGCTCGGGATGCGCGATGTAGTTCGCGGCAATGTGTCCCTTTATGTGATGCACGGGAATGAGCGGCTTGTTCGCCGCGTAGGCGAGACCCTTCGCGAAGTTCACACCCACGAGCAGCGCCCCGATAAGCCCGGGAGCGTATGTGACAGCCACCGCGTCGATGTCCGCGAGGGTGAGGGCTGCCTGCCCGAGCGCCTCGTCCACCACGCCCACTATGCTCTCGCAGTGGCGGCGGGAGGCTATCTCGGGAACTACGCCTCCGTACAGCTTGTGCTCCTCCACCTGCGTCGCTATTATATTTGAAAGTATCGTTCTCCCGTCCTCGACCACTGCCGCGGCGGTCTCGTCACAGGAGCTCTCTATCGCAAGTATTTTCATAGCTTTTGTTCCTTTATCCAGTCGAGCAGGCTCAGAGCAAGCATCTGCTGCCCGCGGGACATATTGTCCACCTTAAGCGCCGCTACCCTGCCGACATTTCCGACCTCGCTGATATTCTCCGTCCCGAGCAGCAGCTTGTCGGGCGTTGTTCTCAGCACCGCGCACAGCTTCATCAGCACGTCTATGCTCGGCACCGAGACCGCGCGCTCGATGTTCGACAGGTATTTGTCGCTCAGTCCTGCCGCCTCATTGACCTCCGACTGCTTCAGTCCCAGATCGCGGCGGCGTTTCGCTATTCTTTTTCCGAGTTCCTTGTAATCTACATACATATTTCTGCCTGCTTTTTATAGTCGAATTTCGACTTGTGGTATTAATCTTCTCTGAAAATCGACTTATACCGCCCAAAATGTCCGATTTATAATATTACTCGATATTCTGTATCTGTTCTCTGATCTTCTCGATCTCGCTCTTCATATCCACCACAAGGCGGGTGATGCGGATATCCTGCGCCTTCGAGCCTGTGGTATTGACCTCACGGTTCATTTCCTGCACGAGGAAATCCAGCTTCCTGCCTATCGGGTCATCGGAGCTCATCATGTCACGGAACTGCACAAAATGGCTTTTCAGGCGCACAGTTTCCTCGTCCACCGCGACCTTTTCCGCGAACAGTCCCGCTTCGAGAAGTATGCGCTGCTCGTCTATCTGCTTGTTCTCCAGAATTTCCTTCATCTTGGCGAACAGCTTCTCACGGTACGCTGTTACCGTCTCCGGCGCGTATTCGCAGACCTGCTCTGTCATCATCTCGACGTTGGAGAGCTTTTCGAGGATATCGTCCTTCATCTTCTCCCCCTCAGCCTCACGCATGGCAACGAACTTCGCGAGAGCCGCCTCGGCTGTCTCCTTCACCGCCGCCCATATCTGCTCCTCGTCTGCCTCGGCGCGCACTACATTGAACGCGTCCTGCATACGGAAAATGGTGGACACGGATAGGTCGTCGGTCAGGGAGTACTTCTGCCCTGCCGCACGCAGCACCTCGAGATAGTTCTGCACCACCCCGTCATTGAGAGATACTGCTGTCTCGTTGGCGGCGATGTTGTATATGGAGAGCGATACCTCCACCTTTCCCCTGCTCATTCTGCTTTTCACGAGGGATTTCAGCTTCTCCTCAAGGTAATTGTAGGAACGGGGCAGCTTCGCGTTGAACTCATAGTACCGCGAGTTCACCGAGCGTATCTCCACGAGGTATTCCCTGCCGTCTATTATTCTGTGGTCTCTTCCGAAACCTGTCATGCTTCTTATCATTGCTATTCTCCTATCTTCCGAGATAATCTATTTCGTTGTCGAGGTCTATCAGCTCCCCTATCACGGGGACACCGTATTCTTCCGTTATATTGTCTGCCGCGGTTATGGTATTGTCGAGCCGCCATATCACGATGATCCCTATGGCGGACAGCACGAAACCGATACACGCTCCCACCACCGCGAACAGTATCTCATCGGGGTACGCGGGGAACTGCGGTTCCACCGGCTGGTATATAGGGCGGGCGGCGGCATACTCGCCGTAATCGTTGAGCACATGCTGCATGAGCGCGATAAACAGCTCTGCCATTTTATATGAATCCGCCGAGGTACGGCAGTCGAACTGCGCCGTGAGTATCTGCGTGCCGTTTTTCTGTGTTACGCTGATTATCTCGTCAAGCTCCGCGTAAGAAAGCTTCACACGCAGATTCTCATTCAGCGCGTCGTACATTCTCGGGCTCGTGAACAGCAGTGCCGCCACAGCCGCTTTCTCGTTGGGGTCGGTACCGTCGGTGCTTTCGATGTATATATCAGTGGTGGTCAGGAAGTGCTTCTTCATTCCGTATCCCGCCAGTATATACCCCGATATCGCCAGCATTACCGTCACTACCACAGCTACGCGCCAGTTGTTCGCTATCGTATGCATCAGCCTTTTGTAGCCGTTCTTCTTCACTTTTATATCTCCTTTGTGGCGCTGTCGCGCTTTCGTCGCTTGCGCTCGAGTGCGGAATTTCAGAGAAGTCGCTTACGCTCAAGTGCCTCCGGCGGCAAGCCCTTTGAAAAGGGCTTGACCCTAAACTGAGTTCCGTCCGGTCACTCTCTGCTTCTTGTTGACCCCCTGCCTCGCAGCCGTTATGCTCTGCAAGTACCATTTCGGGTGAGTCCGTCGCAGGTGAGGCAATTGCCTTTTCCCCAATCGTAGCGCCACCCGCCGGTTCGAGCGTCAAAGCAGGACGCTTTGAGTTTTTTCGCCAAAAGCGCGCATCTAAGCGAAAAACAAGCGCACCTCTCTCCCCTGCTTGTTCACCCACCTCACAGCGGCTTTTTAGCGATTTTTGCCGACACCCGCGGATACTGCGGCGGGGTGTCGGTAACTTTGCGTATCAAGACAAGGCTCCGCTTATCACCGCCGGGGAGGGTGTACTTCTTCACGTCCTCGAGCTCTCCGCCGAGGGTCGATATCGCTCTGCGCGCGATGTCCGTCTCGTCCTTTTCGCCTTTGAGAGCGAGGAATATACCGCCTGTCTGCACGAAGGGCATACAGTACTCGCAGAGCACATTGAGCTGCGCCACCGCTCGGGCTGTGGCAAGCCCGAACTTTGCCCGGTACTGCTTATCCCGCCCCGCGTCCTCCCCCCTCGCGTGCAGGGTGCGGCACTCTATCCCGAGAAGCGCGCAGGCACTCTCGAGATAGGCTATCCGCTTGTTCCCGCTGTCGAGCAGCGTGAACGCGAGGTCGGGGCGGTATATCTTCATCGGCAGGGACGGAAATCCCGCCCCCGCCCCTACGTCTATACAGATTGTTCCATGTGGAACATCTGCCATTGTGAGGGGGAGAATGCTGTCAATGTAGTGCTTCTCGATTATCTCGGCGGGTTCTGTTATGCGGGTCAGATTGGTGTGCTTGTTGTACTCCACCATGTAGTCCGCAAGCTTTTGCAGTTGCTCCGCCTGCTCGGGGGTGAGCGTAATGCCCGCCTTCTCAAATTCAGCTGTCATTTGCGGCACCTCCGTTTTTTGACGCGAGCCATATCAGCAGCACCGACACGTCGGCGGGATTTACTCCCGAAATGCGGCTCGCCTGCCCTATATTCAGAGGCTTGTGCTCGTTCAGCTTCTCCTGCGCTTCCAGCCGGAGCCCCTTTATGGTTGCGTAATCCGTATCGGCGGGGAGCTGCTTATTCTCGAGCTTCTTCATTTCCTTTATCTTCTCGAGCTGCGTTCTGATATAGCCCTCATATTTGATGTTCGTCTGTATCTTCTCCGCAAGGTCGGCGCGGATATGCGGGTCGTCCGGGTCGAAGCGGATAAGGTCGGAGTAGGTTATCTGCGGGCGCCGCAGAAGCTCGATGAACTTGACGC
Organism: uncultured Ruminiclostridium sp.; assembly: GCA_905235805.1. Lineage (GTDB taxonomy): Bacteria > Bacillota > Clostridia > Oscillospirales > Ruminococcaceae > Ruminiclostridium_E. The sequence continues at coordinate 14,797 of CAJOMV010000107.1, read as the reverse complement.
CCTGCTCAATCGGGGAGGTTCCGCGCTCCTTGAGCATAGCGTTCAGCTCCGGTGTCGGGTGTATCGTCGCTTTTCGTATGCGAGCGGTCTCCTCGTCGGTTATCCGCTTCATATCGAGGAAATGCCCGTATCTCTCGTCGCTTATCAGCCCTATCTCATGCCCAAGCTCGGTAAGCCTCTCGGGGGCGTTGTCCTGTCTGAGAATAAGGCGGTATTCGCTCCGGGAGGTCATCATTCTGTAGGGTTCTGTGCAGCCCTTTGTAACAAGGTCATCAATTAGGGTGCCGATGTAGGAGTTCGAGCGGTCGAGGATAACGGGTTCCTTGCCCTGTATCTTTCTGGCGGCGTTGATACCCGCCACAAGCCCCTGCGCCGCAGCCTCCTCATACCCGGAGGTTGAGTTGAACTGCCCCGCGCCGTACAGACCGCTGATTTTCTTCGTCTCGAGGGTCACGTACAGCTCCAGCGGGTCGCAGCAGTCATACTCTATCGCGTATGCCGGGCGCATTATCTCCACATTTTCGAGACCCTTTATCGTCCGCAGGAACTCGAGCTGCACGTCCTCGGGGAGCGAGGTGGACATTCCCTGAAGATAGTACTCCTCGCAGTCCAGCCCCATGGGCTCCACGAAAAGCTGGTGGCGCTCCTTGTCTTTAAAACGCATGAGCTTTGTCTCGATGCTCGGACAGTACCGCGGTCCCACGCCGACTATCTTTCCCGAGTAAAGCGCCGACCTTTCGATATTGTCGAGGATTATCTTGTGGGTACGCTCGTTGGTGTAGGTGACGTAGCACTTCACCTTGTTCTCAAGGGGGAGCTTGTTGTCGAAGGAGAACGGAGTGATGAACTCGTCGCCGTCCTGCTCCTCCATTTTGGAAAAGTCTATCGAGCGCGCATGAACTCTCGCTGGGGTTCCGGTCTTGAAGCGGCGGATAGTGAGCCCGAGAGCGCGGAGGTTTTCCGTGAGCTCGGTGGAGGGGTTGATGTTGTCGGGACCGCTCTTATAGGAGGTCTCGCCGATGTATATTTCCCCGCCGAGGTATGTCCCAGTCGTTATGATGACAGCCTTCGCGCCGCAGAACGCGCCAAGCTTTGTCCGTACTCCCGTGACCACGCCGTTTTCCGTACAAATTTCAGTGACCTCTGCTTGTCTGATGTCAAGCAGAGGTTCACATTCGAGGGTATGCTTCATATAAGCGTGGTATTTCACCCGGTCAGACTGCACACGGAGGGAATGCACGGCGGGACCCTTCCCGCGGTTGAGTATTCGGGACTGTATGAAGGTAGCGTCCGCGGCAATGCCCATTTGTCCGCCAAGAGCGTCGATCTCGCTCACGAGCTGTCCCTTTGCCGAGCCGCCTATACACGGATTGCACGGCATATTCGCGATAGTGTCGAGGGAGAGCACGAAAACCACGGTCTTCATGCCGAGCCGTGCCGCGGCAAGTGCCGCCTCACAGCCCGCGTGTCCAGCTCCGACTACCGCGACATCATATTCACCTATACTATATATTGTATATCAGCTCCATTCGCCTACACATTATATAATGTTCCATGTGGAACATTTTCTTTTGTCACTGTTCTTCCTTCTCATCTGTAACGATGAACATACATGTATAATCGGGGTCTTTCACAGTTTTACCGTTTGCCCGCAGAGAATATACACCGGGTCTTGCTTTTTCATAAGCGTCTAGTATTAAAGGCAGCACAGCGCATTGGTCAACATCGGAAGGCTTGACAACAACGCAGTCATTCTCCACACCGATAACTGTTCCGCAGTACTCTGTCTGCTCGGTGATAACACCATGTTCATTTTCGTATGACAATCCGACAAGCAAAACCTTGCCTACCATTTCTTTAAGATCTTTGATCATGACTTATCTTCCTTACAAATAAATTGTTCCATGTGGAACACAAAATATAGTAATACCTAGAATACTTTTCTCAATATGTGCTTATTGCCTGTATTTCACATACCCGGGATTTCTGATACCCATAGCTCTGCCGAGCTCGCAGCACTCGTCTATTTTATCACGCGGAATTTCCTTCAAGCCGCCGATGAGTGAAGCAGCGAGTGTGATCTTCGCGGTATGCTCAAGAGTTTCCATTCTGTAATATGCCTGTGTCAGATCTCGTCCGAGGGTGAGCGCGCCGTGGTTCATCAGAAGCAGCGCGTCATGGTCGCAGAGAAACGGCTCAATGCTGTCCGCAACTCCGGTGGTTCCCGGCACCGCGAAGGGCGTCACAGGCACAGACCCGAGACACATTACCGCTTCGCTTAGTCCGTACTGGTCAAGCGGCACATTTGCTCCGGCGAACGCGGTTGCGAACGGAGGGTGAGCATGCACCACCGCTCCCACATCGCTGCGCGTCTCATAGCACCGCAGGTGCATCTTGAACTCTGAAGAAGGCTTTAGCTCACTGTCGCCCTCATAAAACCCGCCGATACTGTTCACACGCAGTATCATGTCCGGAGTCATATCCCCCTTGCTTACGCCCGAGGGAGTTGTCAGGAAGGTATCGTCTCCCAGCTTCACAGAGATGTTCCCGTCATTCCCGGCAACAAACCCCAGCTGCCACATCTTCCTGCCTGTCTCGCAAATCTGTTCTCTCAGCTTGTATTCTTCTGCCTGTGTCATGCAAATTCTCCTGTCGGACATTTCGGTCTCTGTGCCTCCTCTCCCCTTCCGGGAGCGGCACTTTTACTTAAAGGTCATACTATTATTATATAATAATTTTCCGAGCTTGTCTATACTTATTTTTAAAAAACCGGGGTCATGTCCAGATTTTCACAGCCCCTCTCCTGCGTAAATCCCTCAAGCCCGATATCCGCGCAGTGGTTAACGACCTTGTCATATTCAAAGGTGGTGAGCCTGCGGTTTATCTCCGGGTACTTCACCGCGTCATAGCATGGAGTGTACTGCCGCATTATGCTGACAAGCGGACGACACGGAAGCGCGGCTATCTCGTCCATAAGTCTTATGCTGTCATGGTATCCCTTTGGCAGGACAAGGTGACGTACTATAACGCCGCGCGTCATTATGTCCCCGTCAAATTCCGCTTCCGGCTGCTGACGGAGCATCTCCTTCAACGCGGGAAATGCCTTCTCGAAGTAGTCGGGAGCCGCGGAATATTTTGCGGACATTTCAGTACTGTAATACTTTAAATCAGGCAAGTAAATATCAACAAGCCCTTCCAGCATTTTCAGCGTCCCGACCTTCTCATATCCGCTGCAATTATAGACTATGGGGATACCGAGGGACGGCTTGCACTCTGCAAGAATTTCCGCGATCTTGTCGGTATAATGCGTCCCCGTCACGAGGTTTATATTATGCGCTCCCATATCCCGCAGCTCAAAGAGAATATCGGACAATCTTTCCCGGGAAATGATCTCACCCTTCATTCCGCGGCTTATCGGGTAATTCTGGCAGAACACACATCTCAGCCCGCACCCTGAGAAAAAGACAGCCCCGCTGCCTTTTGTACCGCTTATGCAGGGCTCCTCCCCGAAATGCAGCATATACTTTGCGAGCAGTATCTCATCGCCGCAGCCGCAGGCTCCCGTTTTTTCCTTTCTGTCAACTCCGCATTCCCGCGGACAGAGCCTGCACTCACTCAATCTTTTTCAGCTCCTCCGCGAATTTTTCGGCGCTCTCGAAGGAGTAGAGCACCGAGCCCTGATATTCGGGGTCGTCTCTGTACAGCTCCATATCGAAGGTCGAGAGCCTGTAACAGAAGGACACCACATCGGAATACTGCTTCATGAACATCAGTCTGTCGAGCACTGTCCAGTAATTTAAGAATGTATGTGTGTTGAGGTATTCCCTCATATTTGTATGATTTCCGCTGTCGAATTTGAAGATGTTCTCACATATAGCCGCGAGGTTTGCGACAGCGTAATAAACAGGATAATTTTCTATTATAACATCAAGATCATTCAGATCGACAGGCGGCAGTTCTGTTTGTGTAAACTTGACGATAATATTTATCATCATATTCGATATCTCGATGCCGTTTCCGTTATACAGAATGGTAAGCAGCTCACTTGACAGGTCGGAAAGTCTCTTCTCCTTGCTTCCGCTGTTTGCCTCAAACACAGTATTTTTCGAATATATATCTTTTAAAGTATATCCCCCGTATGCTATCGAGTACAGCACCGAGAAATTTATCCGTGTCTTTTCCTTTGAAAAGTCGGCGAACATTCTGTCCTTTTTCAACGCCATTGCCGCGTTTATCTCGTCCAGCCCGGCGGGTCGGTAATTCAGTCTCAGGTTTGTGCTGAACCGCCGCACATTGTATTTATCTATCAGCTCCTTGTTTGAAACGCATTTTTCCATGCTGTATTTCAAAGCGCGGAGCTTCACCGATTCGAGCACCACTTTAGCGCGGTTATTCAGTTCTATCTTTTTCTGTGCTTTTTTTTCTTCCTTCCTGCGTTTTCTGTCTGAAGGTCTTTCGCTGTTCTCCCCTATTATATTTATGTAGGAATATTCGGGCTCCGTAACGTACGCAATATCACCTTTTATGATTATCCTCGAGATCTGCACATGATCGCCGCTGTACATTCTTTTCATCATGAACGCTGTTTTCAGGACATCTATATTCTCTATGTCCCGCTTTTTTATGACCGCGTCGAAGCATTCACCGAAGGTCTTTTCGTTGACGAACACGAGATCGAACAGATCGATGTCCAGCTTTTCCGCCGCCTCGCAGCACTTTATCCCGAACATATATTCCTTTGTTTCCACAAGGAAATTTATATTGTCAACATCGGAGTACACCGCTCTCGGAGAAAATGAGAATGATCTGATGCATTTCGGCAGATCTCTCACAGCTATCTCCATATTCAGATCACTCTCCTTTCTTTTTAGCTTGCAGCCGGATAACATTTCTGTTCTTTCTCCGGCTGTGATATATCTGAACGGCTGAAAAACCGAAAAACTACCTGTATTCCTCAACTATCGCCGAATATATCTCACTTTTAGAGAACCCGTACTTTTTTGCCGCTTCCTTGCAGGCGTCGGAGGTTTTTACACCTTCCTCGATAAGCTTTCGCGCGCAGTCCACAGCCTCTTCGACATCAACATATCTTTCTTTTTCCTTCGGTGCGCCTTCTATCACGAGCACATACTCTCCCTTCGGTTCCCGCTCCCCGTAGTATTTTATCATATCCGATATTCTTCCGCGGAGCACTTCCTCATGTATTTTTGTGAGCTCTCTGCACAGTGCTATCCGTCTGTCACCGAGAGCGCCGTACAGATCGTCGAGCGTATTTTTCAGCTTATGAGGTGCCTCATAAAAAATCAGTGTATATTTATAGTCCTTTATCTCCTCGAGATGAGCGTTTCTCTGTTTTTTTGTGACGCTTAAAAATCCCTCGAAGGAGAACCGCGAGGTTGAAAGTCCCGATACTGCGAGAGCCGACATTGCCGCAGTAGCTGTCGGGACGACGTTTATCTCTATCCCCCGCTCCGCGCATATCCTGACGAGATCCTCACCGGGGTCTGATATACACGGCATACCCGCGTCCGTGACAATGGCGCAGCTTTCACCCGCTGCTATCCTCTCAGCGATATATTCGCCCTTCTGATTTTTTATCTGTTCATAGTAGCTGACTAGCGGCTTCTGTATGCCGAAATGCGTCAGCAGCTTCAGAGTAACTCTCGTATCCTCCGCCGCGATGAAATCCACGCTTCCGAGGATCTCCAGAGCTCTCGGGGTCATATCTGACAGGTTCCCGATAGGCGTTCCTACCACATACAGCTTTGACATTTATTTTTCCCCCGCACCTTCCTCACATTTTGTCCGTATCATTCCGAACTCAGCAAGCATAGGGTAGATATAGCTTGCTCCGAATACTTTCAGCTTTTTGGGTCCCTTCACATATCCGTTCATATTCTGTTCATCTATACCGTTTTTCAGAGCAAGCTCGATAGTCGCAAAGGTTATTCCCTTATCCTTCCTGTCGAAGAACAGCTCTTTTGTAAGCTCGCCCTTTCTGTCTCTCTTTATTTTGTAAAAAAACTCCAGTCCCCGGAAGGTCCGGAAGCTATGCCCCTCGAATCGAACGATAGTATCCCACAGCTTTTCGGAATTTATCTCCTCTGTATCTGCCACTTTTATCCCCCATATTCATAGGTGTTCATAAATCGACTTTACCATATTGAATTGTCCGAAAAGGTTCGTTAAAAAAAGCGCATAATAAAGCCTTTTTTTAACTTATTCCACCGACTTTTCAACTGTTCATAGGATCAAAACCGATTTTTACCCGACTTTTTTCAACCTTTCAACATGTACTCGGTTAAAAGAAATCTTTCTACAATTTGTAAATTAGTTTGAAATTCAGGGTAATTACATTTTGTTAAATCCATGTCAGAAAATTTTTTCGGTATAACCGACAAACCCTATTGTTAATCGTCTTTATAGACCTTCCAAATTATACCGCCAAAATCTGTTATAACTTATTCATTCTGTACAAAACAGATACCATTTTCATCAGTTGAGATGTAAATTTATGTAAACCGCGCCATTAAAGCAAAATCCACATTTTCAACTGAGTTTTCAACAAAAATATCGGTTGAAAACAAATTTTCAACAGTTTTCGGGAAAAGAAACGATTTGAGGAAAAAATTCCGAATTCGGTTACATTTTCGTGACAATAATACAAATTGACAAAATAAAATCATTGACAAAACGGAAAATTCTGTTCAAGACGGGTTTTCCGCCGCTCGGAGGTCAATATATGCGCGGAGTAAACAAGCTTGTTGTCGAGGTACGTCCTGACGACGGATATTTTGAAAAAGCGATCCTGTTCATAAAACCGGAGGCTCAGACTGCTTCTCAGAAGATCATTTCAGAGAACGCGGAAAATCTACTCTCCGATATATCAAACAAAAATTATACAAAATCACACAGAACTCTCAGCCGTCCGGTATTTCTTTTTCTCGGCATTGCCGCCGGCTCTGTCATTTCATGGGCGATAATGCTGCTTACAGGCATCAGCTGACGGCGAGCCGCTCTGCCCTCTTACGCAGGGTAAGACAGCTCACGTTCGTTATATACACGGTGTCGTCGCACACTACTATACTTTTCGGCATATCAAGAGACACATAGTAAATCTTTCCCTGCTTCTGACAGTATGAGAGGTAATCCTTCATATATTTGTCCACAGTGACCTTTTCTATATCGAAAATCCCTATTATCTCATCGGTATGAACGGAAACATCGCTTCCCAAATGCAGATACATTTCAAGCCTCTTTCAATTCAAAACTGCCGTTTTTCACGTCCCAGATCTTCCCGTGACCGAATTTTTCGGTGTCCGATAAATTACATGAAGTAATAAATATCTGGAATTTATCAATATGATTAATAATAAATGATCTTCTGTACTCATCAAGCTCACTCAGCACATCGTCCAGAATGATTATAGGGATATCATCGCTCTTTCCGCATATCATTTCAGCCTCCGCAAGCTTCAGAGCCACAGCAATGCTCCTGATCTGTCCCTGTGACGCGAAATCCTTGGCGGGCATATTATTGATACAGAAGGAGATATCGTCTCTGTGAGCCCCTACAACAGTGTATTTCATCCGCAATTCTTTCTCGGCAGTCTCCCGCAGCTTTGCCCTGTACATCTCATACAGCCCCATAGGGTCGTCAACTCCGAAGGGAGCTCCGTCGGTTATGGTGCTCTCATATTTCATTGTAAGCTTCTCATCTGCGCTGTTTATCATGCCATAGTATTTGTCCGCGGCTTCCGACAGCATATCAAAATACCGTATCCTGCCGCACATCACATTCACGCCAGTCCGCGCTATAGTATCGTTCCAGCTGTCTATCATCATAGCAGCCGCGCCGTCCCATTCCCTGCTGTTCATGAGAATATTATTTTTCTGCCGCAGAGCCTTATTATATTCATTCAGCTTTGAAATATGAACGCGGTTTATCATATTTGAGACAAAGTCAATATAATCCCGTCTTGCGGAAGGATCTCCCTTTACGATGTACAAATCCTCTGGTATAAATATAACATATCTTAACGCGCCGTATAATTTTTCGGCATCCTTCATTTCAATTCCATTGAATTTCAGCCGAAAAGTACTGTTTTTCTGCGTATACGTTATTGTATTTTCCTTATCCGGCATATTATCGAAGGTAAAGCACAGCTCGACAGCAGTCTCGCAGTCATGATCCCCGAAGGGCAGCAGTTCTTTTGTTCTGGGATTGCGGAAGCTTTTTCCGAAGCAAACGGAAATAGCCTCGCACAGATTTGTTTTCCCCTGAGCATTGTTTCCCGTGAAAATGTTCACCTTTGGGTCAAAAATAAAATCAGCCGAGGCTATATTTCTGAAATTTCGTACTGTAAGTGATTTGATAAGCATTGTTATTGTCGCTCAAGAAAGGTTATGCTAATTCCGCCCGGGACCCGCGCCAGTGTGACGCCGGATCCAATTGCAGGAAGCAATTGCTTTGCCGCCAAAAGCGATGCACGACGCATCCCATCTAAGCGGCAAAAACAATCCCGTTCCACGGAACTTGAAAAGATTTGCTACATATAGTTATATTCTGCTATATATTGCCTGTATGTTATTATTCAAACCTGCAAACAAACTCCTCTGTGCCCTCTTCAAAGTTCACAGCGACCTTGTCGCCTTCCTTGAGCTTCTTACCTCTCATCATGCATACTTCGCCGTTGACCTCGACTATCCCGTCGAGTATCATCATCTTTGCTATACCGCCCGTGTCGGCGATCCCCGCGAATTTGAGGAATTGCTCGAGTTTTATGAACGGCGGTTTTATTATTATTTCATTACTCATAGTTATATTTATAAGAAATATTACTTATTGCGGACAGGGAGAACAATTCCCACAAAGCTGTCATCTCCGAGAGGTCTGATGCGGATAGGCTGGAGAGCTCCAGTAAAATCAACGCGCACCTCGTCGCATTCGCTGTTGCGGAGGGCATCTATCATATACTTTGCGTTGAATGCTATCTTCATTGTTTTGCCTGTATAATTTATCGGGATATTTTCATTCAGATTACCTACCGAGGTCTTTATCTCAATGTGCAGCTTTCCCTCTTCGAATGTACAGATGACCGGGCATTTGTACTTATCTGTGTTCAGAAGCAGAGTTCTGTCAAGAGCAGAAGCAAAATCCGAGGTCTTTACAGTCGCGGAAGAAGTCTCCGTGAAATTCATTATTTTATCATAATCAATGAACGCACCCTCGAGCAGACGGGAAATAATGGTGTAATCTTCCTTTGCAAAGCATATCTGATTTCTGTCTATGCAAATTGAGACCTTCTTCTCGTTCGGTTCGTCGGAGAGCATCTTCATAAATTCATCAAGCGTCTTTTTAGGAACAACAAAGTCAAGGTCTGTATAATCGCAGGGTTCTGTTCTCTTTGCCATTCTCACGCCGTCAACAGCCGCAACTGTGAGTACCTTGTTCTCAATATGGAACTTGCTTCCCTGGAATACCGGCTTGATATCTGTGAGAGCCACCGCGTGGATAGTCTGACGTATCATGCTCTTCAGCACGGATTCATCCATATAGAAAGTGACCTCCTTGCGAAGGTCGGGTATATTCGGGTAATCGTCTCCCGATATTCCGGCAACATCAAATACGATATCCCCCGATCTGAGCTTTACGTTAAGTCCGTTCGTGCTTACCTCAACAGCTCCCGCAGGCATTTTTCTGATCATTTCACCGAATATCTTAGCGTTGACTACTATTTCTCCCTCTTCAATGGATTCTATCGGAGAAACAACACACTTGATACCCATAGAGAGGTCATACCCGGTAACTGTTATCGACTCTTCCTTGAGCTTGATAAGAACTCCCTCCAGAGCAGGCATATTTGATCTTACCGCACTTGCCTTTGATGCGTTTACAAGAGCATCGGATAATGTAGTTCTGTCGATAGTAAATTTCATGTGACTGTTCCTTTCGAGAAAAAAATTTTGGAAAAAATGCGAGTAAAAGAGAGAGTAAATAATATATTTTCAGTAGTAATAGTAGGGGCGGGAAAAGTGTGGAAAATCCATGTTTTTCCTATTATGTAAGCATTTACCCGGTTGAATGGAAAGTTTAGTAAAAGTTAAGATTGTTAAATCGGTTTTCAACTATTTAACTATTGTACTTTTTCATTTCAACCATTGAAAGAAAGTTGAGAAAAACCGGGAATTTTATTAGCTAATTAATATATAAATTTGTCTTATTTCGTCCGCGGATACACTCCTGATTTTTTGCGGCATTCTGCCCGCGAGGCGACTTACTTTCCGCCTGCAGCTACGGAAAGTAAGCAAAGGGAGCCGCCCTGCCGAGATTAGGTTTCTCCCTGCTGCTGTCAGGTGTTTGAGATATTCTTTATCAGATCCTCAACAGTAGCACGGTAAGCAGGGTCGGTCTGCATGACCTTTTTCACCTTGTTTGTGGCATAAACCACGGTTGAATGATCTCTGCCGCCGAATTCCTTGCCTATGGAGGTATAGGACAGGTCAGTGACCTTGCTTATCACATACATCGCCACCTGCCGGGCAGTAGATACCTGTGAATTGCGGTTTTTCGACTTCATTTCCTCGGGGGAAACATTGAAAATATGCGAAACATCTGTAATGACGTGCTCCACTGTTATCGGGATAGGCTGGTGCTCTGTCATTACGTCCTTTATTGTGTTCTGCGCCATTATGATAGTGGGGGTAGTCTGTGTCAGGAATGCTATATGGTACATCTTGACGATAGCGCCCTCTATCTGACGTATATTGTTCTTGAGCTTGTCCGCCATGTATTCCATGACATTGTTCGGGATCTTCAGATCCATGAGCTCAGCCTTGCGCTTGATTATGGCAAGTCTGGTTTCAAACTCCGGCGGAGCGATATCCGCTAAAAGTCCCCACTCAAATCTTGTGGTAAGTCTTTTATCGATATCGTTGATCTCCTTCGGAGGACGGTCGGAGGTGAAGATTATCTTCTTATTGCGGCGGTGGAGCTCTTCGAAGGTGTGGAAAAGCTCGTTCTGTGATTCCTTTTTGCCCGAAAAGAACTGAACATCGTCGACAAGCAGCATATCCGCGTTTCTGTACTTCCTCTTGAAATCCTCGGTCGCGTTGTATTTTACGCTGTTGACAAATTCCGTAATGAATGTCTCGGCAGAAATATACATAACATTATAGTTCGGGTGGTGGGATTCCACCTCGTTCTTTATAGCGTACAGAAGATGAGTTTTTCCGAGACCCGGTTCACTGTAAATGTACAGAGGGTTGAACTGCGCCTGTCCCTGTGCTATGGAACGGCACGCAGAGCTTGCGAGCTTATTGCTCTCCCCTACAATGAAAGTATCGAAGGTGTATTTGTAATTGCTGTTTTCCTCGGTCTCGTGCATTCTGTTCTTTGCGTAGGGGTCGTCGTCAAGCTCGGGGATAGGGTCCGAAACGCGCACCAATTCCTCGGGGGAAATGGTCTTGTCATTATTCGACACATATTCTATCTCCACTTCAAACCCGAGTATATCCTTCAGCTGATTTTTGAAAAGCTCGTCGTAGTTATCTTTAATTACAGACTTTATCCAGTCGTTTTCTATATACAGCACCACAGTCCTGTTATTGAGCTTCACCGGTTTTATGGGGTCAATAAACACCTTTTTCGCGGTATCCGTGATATCGAGCCTCTGCTTCATATAGTCGAAAATATCGCTGAATGAACTGAATCCGGACTTATCGTTCTGTGAATCCATTACTCTTTCCTTTCGTAATTCTTCTCTTTTTTCCTTTTACTATACCATATATAATAAATACATCATAGTCGTATCTATTTTATCACAAATACGGATTTTTTTCAATAGCAAAACATATAAATTTCATTGTGCACTTTATCCATTTATATTTAATAATGTATAAAAAATATGTCAAAAATGAGATGTAAGCATTGACCTACATCTCCTGAAAAATTTTATTCTGAATATTCTCTGTACAGCACACACTGCCCTATCCCGTCACGCGCGCATTCAAAGGCGGGCTCCGGAGAACAGTGGGTTCTCTTCCTTCCCTTGGCGGCGCCAGCGACCCACCCGAGAGCAGCCGCCAGCACTTACAGCTCATTCCGGTTTTCCAGAGCTCTCTGCAAGGTAACGTCGTCGGCGAACTCGAGGGCTGAGCCTGCGGGTAGACCATAGGCGAGTCTTGTGACTTTTACGCCGAGGGGCTTTATCATTCTGCTGATATAGGCAGCTGTAGTTTCGCCCTCGACTGTGGGGTTTGTAGCCATAATGACCTCGTTCACATTGCCGGAAAGCCTTTTGATGAGCTCGGGAATGCGGATATCATCGGGTCCTATGTTGTCCATTGGGGATAGAAGTCCGTGCAGGACGTGATAAACTCCGTTAAAGCCGCCTGCTCTTTCGAGGGCTGAGACGTCCTTGGGAGCCTCCACTACACATATCGTAGTCTTGTCGCGCTTTTCGTCACCGCAGATAGAGCATTGATCCGTGTCGGTGAAGTTCTGGCAGATTTTGCAGCAATGCACACTTTTACGGGCTTTGAGTATCTCGGACGTAAAGAGCTCCACGTCCTCCATAGGCTGATTGAGCATGAAATAGGCGAGCCTCTGCGCGGTTTTCATGCCTATACCCGGCAGCTTTGCGAACTGCTCCGCCGCCGAAACGAGGGGAACGGAATAGTATTCCGCCATATCAGAACAGACCCGGGAAGCTTACTCCGCCGGTCACCTTTTCCATTTCCTTCGCGCTTTCCTCATCTATCTTCTGAATAATAGCGTTCACGCCCGCAACGATGATATCCTGAAGTCCCTCGATATCGTCCTTGTCAACTATCTCGGGGTTGAGCTTTATCTCCTTGAGCACTCTGCCGCCGGTCATGGTCAGTTCGATCATTTCGCCGCCTGCTGTCTCGGTGAATTCGGTCTGCTCGAGACGATCCTGAACAGCCTGGATATCCTCCTGCATCTTCTGTGCCTGCTTTACCATTGAATTCATATTCTGTGCGCCTTTGTTGGCATATCCCTGAGGAAGTCTTGCTCTCATGTTCGGTTTTTCCTTTCGTTGTTTGTTATTTTACATTTATTTTAACTCCCTTTGCAGCCGCACGGCTGAGGAAGTCCTTTACCTTACTCGGTTTTTCGTCCTCTGCGATAAGGAAGTTATCCTCCGACGAATAGACCGTTATCTTTCTCCCGAGCGCGCGGGAGATCTCGTTTTGCAGTAAGCTCTTGTTGTCCTTTACCGCCGTTTCCGTGGCGAGCTTCGAGCCCTTTATTACCACCGTGCTGTCCTTTATGAACGCCTGTGTGGTAGTCAGTACTATTTTCATCTCGGGAACGAAATTATCTATGATATCGTTCCAGATATCGAGGGGCGCGAAGCCCTCGAGCTTGTCTATCTCCTCATGCGGCGGCAGCTCCGGCTCGGCAGGCTTCGGCTGCTCCTCCGGTATCTCAATGGTGTGCGTCATCACGGTATGCCCGGCATAATTCACGGCGGGGGCACCGCTCGCTATCATCTGCTCAAGCTTGTCCATGCGCGCCGCTATCGCCTTTTCATCGAGGTCAAGAGCCGGTGTGCAGAGCTTTATCAGACACATTTCAAGCAGCATTGCCGGTGTCCGAACTCTGCCCATGGAGGTAAATGTCTCACTTAAAATAGAGAGACACCTCATTATCTGAGCGAGGGTGAACTTTTCGCTCTGCTCTCTGTACAGCGTCATATCCTCCGACGTGAGACGCACCACGGAGTTATCCGCCCCCGCTTTCAGCAGCATGAGCACTCTGAAATGGGAGATCATCTCCTCGCATATCCTTGTCACATCTTTCGAGCGATTCACGAGCTCATCGAGGATTTTCAGGATACCCGCGGTATCCGAAGCGAAGATACAGTCAGCCATGCGGAACAGATATTCCGACCCCGATATACCCGCACATTCCCGCACGGTCTCGGTGGTGACGTCATCTGCGACGGAGAGGCACTGGTCGAGCAGCGAAAGTGCGTCTCTCATTCCTCCCTCGGATATCTTGGATATGAGGAACGCCGCGTCATCGGAGAGCTTTTTGCCTTCCTGCTCCGCGACCCACAGCAAGCGCTTTTTGCTTTCTTCTATATCTATCCTTCTGAACTCAAATCTCTGACATCTCGAAATAATGGTCGCGGGTATCTTATGGACCTCGGTAGTCGCGAGAATGAACGTCACATGAGCGGGAGGTTCCTCTATCAGCTTCAGCAAAGCATTGAAGGCCGGGGTCGAGAGCATGTGAACCTCGTCGATTATATACACCTTTCGTTTCCCGGACATAGGCGCGTAAACCGCGTCCTCCTTCAGCTCACGGACGTAATCTACGCCGTTGTTGGAAGCAGCGTCTATCTCCGTCACATCGGAGAATTCGTTGTCTATGTTTTTGCAGTTCTCACATTCAAGGCACGGATTGCCGTCCTTGATATCGGAGCAATTCAGAGCTTTCGCGAGTATCTTTGCGCAGGTGGTCTTGCCCGTACCGCGCGAGCCCGTAAAGAGGTAGGCGTGGGAGGTCTGACCGCTTTTCATCTGGTTTTTGAGTGTGGTGGTTATGTGCTCCTGTGAGATAACGTCGTCGAAGGTACGGGGACGATATTTTCTGTAAAGAGCGAGATACATACTATCCCCTGCCTTTCGGGAGTAATTCAAAGCCCTCAATCATGAACACAGACTTTGCCGCGCACAAGCCGAAATTTGCTTAATGCTGCTCGGTTCCCCGCCTGACATGGTTCACAACACGACCTCGCACGGGGTCTGCGTTCATGATAGAGGG
>CAJOMV010000106.1 GCA_905235805.1 uncultured Ruminiclostridium sp. | reverse complement strand
TCACATACTTTCAGAATACATAAATCCCGTTTTGCTTTTTTGTTAGGTTTTACTATTGACAAATGGGCACTTCATAACAGAATTTGCGCGGAGCCCGCGCTCCCAATTCCGTATGTTACATTCTGCAAGGGGTCGCTTTCTGCCTCGCAGCCGTCAGGCTCAGCTACTATAAATCAGAATTGCGCACAGCAACGTTCCGGTAAGCGGTGAATAGTTGTGGTGCCGCCTACGGCGGCGTATTTTAAAACAGTGAGCAAAGCGAACACAACAATTATTCACTATTCACTGCTTGTCGGCTGTGCCAACAAATTCCGATTTCTCGCAGAGACTAAATTTGTTTTCCCTATAAGGAAAAACAGCGGCGCTCAAAGCGCCGCTGTCAAGACTCTGTCAGATCACTCAGCACTCTGAGCGATTACTTCCCTGCCGTTGTAATAACCACAGTTGCCGCAAACTCTGTGAGAGAGCTTGAGCTCGCCGCAGTTGCTGCAGCGTGAAAAAGCAGGTGCAGATAATTTCCATACGTTGGAACGTCTCTTGTCGCGTCTTGCCTTTGATGTTTTTCTCTTCGGAACTGCCATTATTCGCACCTCCCTTAATTTTAGCGATATTTATGATTTTACGCTTCTTCCCCGCGTAAAAATTGGCACGGTTTAGATTATATCATAAATATTCGTATTTGTCAATAGCTGATCAGAGATATTTTTTCAAACTTTCGGGATAATCCGCAGAATCGGCAGAAATTGTTACCGTAACGGTCACATTTTCGGTAATAAGTGCTACTCTGTCGAGCATTTTTCCGACCTGTTCGAGGTCTCTGCCGACTATTCTCAGGGTACCGTCAACGAAAATGTCGGTGATGTCATAGTTGGATGCGAGCATTCCCGCTATGAAGCCGTACATATCGTCGTAGTCATTGATCTTGTAGTCCTCGATGTTGATAAGGCGTATCTTGTGGTAAATGTCAACATTGAGAGATGAGCCGTACTGGATAGCGACCACATTGCCCTTGCTCTCCTTTTCAGCCCTGTGGATCGCTTCGATCAGGATCTTTGTTTTTCCGGCACCCTTCTTGCCTGCGATAATTTTTACCATAGCGTTTATCCTCCGATAGTTTTATTGTTTTATACGAGAGGTCATACGACCTCAATTGACCGTTATCAGCCGAGTCTTGCCTCCAGATCGGCTTTTCTGTCCTCATAGCCGGGCTTGCCGAGCAGCGCGAACATATTCTTCTTGTAGCTCTCGACTCCGGGCTGGTCGAACGGGTTCACGCCGAGCATATAGCCCGAGATAGCGCAGCCCTTCTCGAAGAAGTAGATCATATAGCCGAGCTCGAACTCGTTGAGCTTCGGCACCTCAAGCACGATGTTCGGTGTGCCGCCCTCGGTATGCGCGAGGACAGTACCCTCGAACGCCTTGCGGTTTACCACCGACATATTCTGGTCGGACAGGAAGTTGAGCCCGTCGCCGTTCTCGGGATCCTTTTCGATAAAGAAGTCCTTCTGTGGTTCAGCGAACTGGACGACCGTCTCGAAAATAACGTTCGAGCCGTCCTGAATGAACTGTCCGAGCGAATGCAGGTCTGTGGAGAACACAGCGCTCGACGGATAGAGTCCCTTGCCGTCCTTGCCCTCGCTCTCGCCGTAGAGCTGCTTGAACCACTCGTTCATCATAGCGAAGGAGGGCTCATAAGCCACCAGCATCTCGATATCCTTGCCCTTGCGGTAGAGGATATTGCGCAGAGCCGCGTATTTATAGCAGTCGTTCTTGTTGATATCGGGGTCGGTCAGGTCGTCCATAGCCGCCTTGGCACCGTTCATAAGCGCGTCGATATCGCAGCCCGCCACAGCTATAGGCAGCAGACCCACGGCTGTCAGCACGGAGAAGCGTCCGCCGACGTTGTCCGGGATAACGAAGGTCTCATAGCCCTTCTTGTCGGACAGCTCCTTGAGAGTGCCGCGCTTCTTGTCGGTCGTAGCGAAGATACGCTCCTTTGCGCCCTCCTCGCCGTACTTCTTTTCGAGAAGCTCTCTGAACACTCTGAAAGCGAGCGCGGGCTCCGTGGTGGTACCCGACTTGGAGATGACGTTGACCGAGAAATCTCTGCCCTCGACGAGGGAGATGACGTCATTGAGGTATGTAGGGCTTATTGTATTGCCTATGAAGTATATTTCGGGGGTATCCTTCTTCAGGGAGTTGTACAGACCCGAACGCAGCGCTTCGATAGCAGCTCTCGCTCCGAGATAGGAGCCGCCTATACCTATTACTATAAAGACCTCGCTGTTCTTCTTGATCCTCTCCGCGGCAGCCTTTATACGCGCGAACTCTTCCTTGTCATAGTCGCCGGGGAGAGTAGCCCACCCGAGGAAGTCCTTTCCGAGTCCTGTTTTGTTCGTGAGCACCTCATGAGCCGCTGTCACCATGGGCTGCATAGCCTCATACTCGTGCTTTCCGACGAACTGGGACAGGTAGTTGTCATTTACCTTGATAGCCATTTTTTTCATATCTCCTTCTTTTCGCAGACGTTTTGTTCTGAACGGAAAATATATACTCGTCTGCTTTTCTTCCGTGTAAAACTATTATACCTTAATTTTGATTTTTTTTCAAGGGGTTTTGAATTATGACAACATCTTTGTCGAAAACGTTAAATTTCAGTCACCTATTTTGTGCATTTCTCCGAAATTATCGCACAAAAAATTACACTCAGCATATAATGAAGCAAACTGTTTACGGGAGGTATTATTATGTGCGGAATAGCAGGATGGACTGATCTGAGGAACAGTCTTGAGGGATATGAGAGGGTGATACGGGAAATGGGCGACGCGCTTGCGCACCGCGGTCCGGACGCAGCGGGAGAGTATTATGACCGCGGGTGTCTGCTGTCACACCGCCGCCTGAGCGTTATCGACCCCGAGAACGGCGCGCAGCCTATGACTTACGGTAAATACACCATAGTATATAACGGGGAGTTGTACAACACCGAGGAGCTCCGCCGCAAGCTGAAACGCCTCGGGCATACCTTCGATACCGCGAGCGATACCGAGGTGCTGCTGCATTCCTTCGCGGAATGGGGCGGAGACTGCCTCGACCGGCTGAACGGCATCTACGCGTTCGCGGTCTGGGACAAAGATGAACGCACTCTGTTCATGGCGCGTGACCGCGCGGGAGTGAAGCCGTTCTTCTATTATAAGTATGACGGGGGAATACTCTTCGCGTCGGAGATAAAGGCATTCTTCGGAAATCCGCGCTTCACGCCCGTTCTGACGCGTGAGGGAGCGCTCTCACTCATGCTGCTGGGACCGGCAAGAAAGGGCGGCTGCGGCGTATTCGACGGGGTGGAGGAGCTGAAGCCGGGAGAATGCGCGGTATTCGGCGAGGACGGCTTGAAAAAGCGCACCTACTGGCGGCTCACCGCCGCGCCCCACACCGAGACCCTCGACGAGACTGCCGAGCACCTCGGCTCGCTTATCCGCGACAGCGTGGAGCGCCAGCTCGTGAGCGACGTTCCCCTCTGCACCTTCCTGTCAGGGGGTCTGGATTCGAGCCTCATCAGCGCCATTGCCGCCCGCAGGTACCGTGAGGAGGGCAGACAGCTCTCCACATGGTCGATAGACTACAAGGACAACCGGAAGAACTTCGTCGCCTCGGCTTTCCAGCCGGACGAGGACGCGCCGTGGATAGTGAAGATGAGCGAGTTCATCGGCTCCGACCATACAAACGTGGTCATAGATTCCCCCGCCCTTGCGGAAGCGCTCATTCCCGCGATGACCGCACGCGACCTGCCGGGAATGGCGGACGTGTGCAGCTCGCTGTACCTCTTCTGCGGGGAGGTGCGTAAGCGCTTCACCGTCGCGGTGAGCGGTGAGTGCGCCGATGAGGTGCTCGGCGGCTATCCGTGGTACCACAAGCCCGAGCTGCTGTACGCGGACGGCTTCCCGTGGGCGCGCTCGACCGCGCAGAGAGCGGAGCTCCTGCGCCCGGAGCTGCTAAGCGGGATATCCCCTTACGAGTATGTCAAGTCCGCCGCCGACGATACCGTGAAGGATATGTCATGCCTCGACGGCGAGAGCAGCGAGGAGAAAGCGCGCCGCCGCATGTTCCTGCTGAACTTCTACTGGTTCATGCAGACGCTTCTCGACCGCAAGGACCGCTGCTCCATGGCGCACGGTCTTGAGGTGAGAGTGCCGTTCTGCGACCACCGCATAGCAGAGTACGCCTACAATATACCGTGGGAGATGAAATCACTGAACGGACGCGAAAAGGGGCTCGTCCGCCGCATCGCGGAGCGTTATATGCCAAAGGATGTAGCATGGCGCAAGAAATCCCCCTACCCCAAGACCCATAACCCTTCCTACTCAAAGCTCGTGTTCACGGAGTTCAGCCGCCTTATGAGTGAGCCGGACTGCCGGCTCCCGGAGCTGCTCGACCGCGGACGCATAGATGAGCTCATAGCCTCCGAGGGCAGAAGCTTCTCCGAGAACTGGTACGGTCAGCTTATGTGCACACCGCAGATGTTCGCTTATCTTATCCAGCTCGAAATGTGGCTCCGCCGCTATTCCCCGCGGCTGATGTTCTGACGGGCGGTCAGCCCGCCTAAGTCACCGATAGCAAAATAACTGTCATATAGCGATATATGGCAGTTATTTTGTCTCTGCACAGACACTCAGCCTTGTTATCACGGGGACAGCCCGAAGTGCATATTATAGAAAAGCGATAATAATTCCGTCCGGGAGGATAAGGTCATGAAGAATATAATCGTTATAGGCGGAGACCGCCGTATGATATTTGCCGCGAAGAGGCTCGCGGAGAAAAACGACTGCTCGCTGTGCGGGTTCGGGGATATGAACGTCCCGGGAATGTCCGGCGCGGGGAGCGGAGAACGCTTTGACTGCGCCGTACTTCCCATATTCGCGCGCTCGGAGGAGATACCCTGTCCTATGGGCGGTCAGCCGCTCGACATAGATATGCTGACGGGACTGCTCGAGCCGGGAGCCGCCGTGTTCGCGGGAAAGGTTTTCCCGAGGCTCGCGGAGCTCTGCGTGAAAAACGGGTATGAGCTGTATGACTACCTTGAGCGGGAGGAGTTCGCGGTGATGAACGCTGTGCTCACTGCCGAGGCTGCCGCTGAAACAGCGATACGGGAAACGCAGACGAGCGTTTTCGGCGCGGATGTGCTGGTGCTCGGGTACGGACGCATCGGAAAGCTCACCGCGCGGTACTTCGCCGCCCTCGGCGCGAGGGTCACGGCAGCAGCCCGGAAGCAGTCCGACCTTGCATGGATACGGGCAAGCGGTCACAGCTGCGCGGACATTACCGACAGAGCACAGCTCGGGGAGGCTCTCGCGGCAGCGGACATTATCCTCAACACTGTTCCCGCGAAAATACTTGCGGGGGAGACTGCGAGCTTCGTGAGAACCGACGCTCTGCTCATAGAGCTCGCCTCGGTGCCCTGCACGGACGAAACGGCGGCTTTCCGCGTGATAAAGGCGGGAGGGCTTCCCGGAAAAACAGCTCCGGTGACGGCGGGATACATTATCGCGGAGACCATAGAGAACATCATGGACGAAAGGAGAAAGCAAAATGGAGGAGCTTAAAGGCAAACGCGTAGGGTTTGCGATGTGCGGCTCGTTCTGCACATTCTC
>CAJOMV010000105.1 GCA_905235805.1 uncultured Ruminiclostridium sp. | reverse complement strand
GTTTCTTCTTCTGCCGACCATTTTGAAAAGACCGCGTCTGGAATGATGATCCTGCTTATGGGTCTTCAGATGTTCGGTAAGATCGGCTATTCTCTTGGTGAGGATCGCGATCTGGACTTCGGGAGAACCGGTATCGTTCTCGTTCAGACGGTTAGCCTCGATGATAGCTGTCTTTTCTTCCTTGAGCATCATAGCGTATTACACCCCTTTACAAATTATTTCCGGCACATCGCAGCAGAGGGCAGGCATTCTCTCCTTACCGGAGCTTAGACCGCAGAGCCGTGAAGTGTTATGTTGCATTAAAACAACGTTGATATTATATCACAAAAAACTCCGTTTGTAAAGGGCTTTTTCGCATTTTTCCGAAATTTTTTCAAAAATCGGGACATTAATACCGTGAACAAAATCACCAAAGCGAGTGCGGAAAAATCGTGCATAATAAACATAAAAAAGGAACGGGCGGGAATTTTGAGGGAAAAATGTTGCAAAAACGAACAAAATGTGGTACAATAAAACGAAATATCGGATATCTGTCCGACACATACTAATGGATAAGAGAGGTGAGAATCGATGACAGCCGACCCGCATGGGCGAGAACGGAACAAATTTAACAGCGGAGGACTGTTGTCGGAGCTTGCCGCACGGTAACGGTCTTCCGGACAGGAGAGACCGCAATGATAACCACTTTCAGATCCACAGAGGCGGGAATGACGGAAGTGCAGGATTTCGACGCGGGCTGCTGGATCTCTGCCGTGGCACCGACCGAGGCGGAGATATCCAAGCTCGTGACGGAGCTGTCCGTTGACCGCGACTTTATCCGTTCCGCACTGGACGAGGAGGAATCCTCGCGTATCGAGAACGACGAAGGACAGACGCTCATAGTCCTTGACTACCCGGTTGCTGAGAAGAACGACGACGAGACCTTCTCTTATTCGACACTCCCTATGGGTATTATCCTTACGGACAGCAATGTGATATCCGTAAGCCTTTCGGAAAATTCCATAATCGACGACTTCGCCAAGGGCGTGGTGAAGAACGTGAACACAAAGTTCAAGACCCGTTTCGTATTCTGTATCCTTCTGCGTATCGCCGCGAAGTACCTCCAGTACTTAAAGCAGATCGAGCGCATCTTCGATTTTGTACAGAAGCAGCTTCATACCTCCATGAAGAATGAACACCTCATACAGCTATTGGGACTGGAGAAATCACTTATTTACTTTTCGACCTCCCTCAAGGGCACCGAGACGGTGCTTGAAAAGCTGCTGCGCGGGCGCGTCATCAAGCTGTATGACGAGGATCAGGAGCTGCTGGAGGACGTACTGGTCGAGATCAAGCAGGCGATAGAGATGAGCAACATCTACTCAAACATTCTGTCTAACACCATGGACGCTTACTCGAACATAATTTCCAACAATATGAACGATATCATGCGGGCGCTGACGGTCATCACGATCGTACTCGAGATACCGAACATCATATTCGCGTTTTACGGTATAAACACTGTCGATCTGCCGCTGCCGTACACATGGTTTGCCATAACGCTCGCGGTGGTGCTTGCGGTAGTGGCGACGATACTGCTGCTGAAAAGCAAATTCCTTAAATAGATGTATTATGAACAAAGGCGGAGCGCTCGCTCCGCCTTTTCTTATAGCTTCACCGTTATGTTCAGGCTTTTCCCGTCGCTGCTGAACGCTTCGATCTTTCCGTTATGCGCGGCGGCAATGGACTGCGCTGTCGACAGCCCTATCCCGAAGCCGGGGACATCTCCGTTATGAGATGTGTCGCCGCGGTGGAAGCGGTCGAACAGCTCGGGGTGAGTCCCCTTTGTGATATTCTCGGCGGTGTTCTCGGAGGAGAACACGATCTTTTTGTTCTTAGCCGAGAGACTGAACAGTATCGTTCCGTTCTCGGGGGTGTACTTCACGGCGTTGTCCGCCATGATAGAGCAGAGCCGCGCTATCATGTTCCTGTCGCCCTTGTAGCTTATATCCGGCTGTATCTCTGTTCTGAAACCGATGCCTTTCTGCTCCGCCATGAGCTCGAACGGGTCGAGTATCTCGGAAACTGTGTCCGAAAGCGGGAATTCCTCCATATTGAGCTGCGCTCCGCCCTCGTCCATTCGTGCCAGAGCGACGAGCTCCTGCGTGAGACGGGTCATTTTGTCTGTCTGCGCGGCGATACTGCGCGTCCACTTGGTCTCGCCCTGCTCGAGCTCGATGACCTCGTTGCAGGAATTTATGACGGCGAGCGGGGTCTTGAGCTCATGCCCGGCGTTGGTGATGAATTTTTTCTGCTTCTCATAGCTTTCCGCGATAGGCTTTATCGCGAATTTCGAGAAAATGAACACAAGTACGAATACCGCCGCGGCAGCTCCGAGAGCTACAAGCAGGCTTATCACCATAAAGTCCGTTACCGAGCGGAGGGCTCTTGTGCGGTCAATGAAAACATACAGCGTTCCCCTGTCTGTATCGGTGGCGAGGTATTTGTAGCTTTCCTCATATCCCGACCGTTTGCCCTCAGCGCAGAGCCGCTTAGCCATTTCAAGCGCTTCATCGGAGGTGACGGCTGCTATCTGTCCGGTGTCTATGCTTACCGCTTCGCCGGTGCTGTCGAGGGTAACGCTGAAAAATCGGGTCTCGTAGGGAGTTTCGGCGGTGAGGACATTCTTTACGAAGAAATTCCCGTTTTTGTTGTTCTTTCTGAAGTCCCACCGCTCATTCATTCCGCCCGACATCTCGGGAGGCTCCTCACCGTCGGGCTTTGCGGGAGGCTCCTCGCCGTCCTGCGCCGGGAACGGCTGCTCCCCGGAAGGGAAGAACTGTCCGAAGCTGCCCCCGTTGTCTGACAGCAGGCGGAGGAGCTGGTCGGCTTCGCTGTCCGAGCTGATGTAGTTCGCGATATTCATGACCGCTACTATCACGACGAGCACGGCTGTTACCGACAGCATCGCTGTTATTATGAAGCTTTTTCGCAGTTTTTTGATCATAGTATGTTCTCCGAAAAAAGGGGAAGGCGGTATCAGCCCATAAAGCTGTCGGAATAAGATATGCTGTAAGCGACGGGGTCTGGCAGAAATATCAGATTATCCACAGCCGAGCCAAACTCCCTGTCATTGTATTTTATTACCGTTACAGTCATATTCGCCCTGAAGCTGTATATCCACTGACCGACAGCAAATGCGCCTATGTCCGTATATACTTTGGCGACTCTGCGCCGCCCTCCGTGCTGAACATGATCGACCACCGCCTCCGCCCATTGAAAGCGTTCCGAGTCGAGTCTTTTTATTTTCTTATAGTCACGGTAAAAATTGAACACTGCTCCCGCAAGGAACATCAGCCAAAACATGATATGGTAATAAGCACGGGTGTTTATAATGAGCGCTCCCGTGCGGCACAGAAAAAACACGAACCCCGCGAGCCACACCGATGACCATATTATCTGATGTTTTCTTACCACGCTCCGTATCTTGAGCTTGATATTATAATCGAGTGTATATCCGTCATTCCACTGCATAATAGATGTACCGTTATCTCAGATTATCCATATTTGGATCACTATACAGTTTACCATTTTTAATGTCGTTTGTCAACTGTTTTGAATACTCCGGTCATTTTCATCTCACCTATTGAAATTTGCCGGAAATACTGATATAATATTATATAATACCATATAGTTACATGACGCGCTCTCACCGGGAAAGTGCGCCGATTACAAAAAGAAAGTGAGGAAAGGGCTTGAAAAAACTGCTTTTTGTCTATAATCCGCATTCGGGGAAGGGCGCTATCGGTCAGTCGCTGTCCCCGATAATATGCCGCCTTACAGAGGGCGGGTATGATGTCACCGTACACCCCACGAACGGGCAGGGCGACGGACAGGATTATATCCGCACCCACGCTGCCGGGTATGATACGGTGGTAGCAAGCGGCGGAGACGGTATGCTGCACGAAATGTTCTGCGGACTTATCGAAGCCGGGATAAAAATGCCCTGCGGCTACATTCCCGCGGGAACTGTGAATGACTTCGCGTCGTCTCTCGGGATATCAAAAGTCCCTGAAGAAGCCGCGCAGATAGTGGTTGACGGGAATTTCAGGGAGCTTGACACCGGCGCGTTCAACGACACGGTATTCTCGTATGTGGCAGCGTTCGGAATGTTCACGAAGGTAAGCTACGCCACCGACCAGAGAATGAAGAACGCTCTCGGAGCGGCAGCATATTTCATCGAGGTGCTGAAAAGCCTTGACCCGAAGACCTTCCGCGAGTCAACTGTCCATGCAAGGATCGGGTTTGACGGGAAGGTGTATGAGGACGATTTCATCTACGGAATGGTCTGCAACACGCACTCTGTCGGTACTCTGAAAGGCATCGTACCGCAGGGCGCAAAAATGGACGACGGACTGGTGGAGGGAGTATTCATCAGAGCTCCCAAGAACCTGATAGAGCTTGACAGCATCAGGAACGCGCTTGTTACCGGAAACCTCGATATCCCGGGTATAGTATACTCTAAGTCCGCGTCATTTACGGTAGATACGGAGCACGAGATCGAATGGACGCTCGACGGCGAATACGGCGGGAGCCATTCCCACGCCGACATTCGCGTAAAGGAAAAGGCTGTCTGCATAGCCGTTCCCGCCGAAAGGAATTAGTATAAAAAGCACTGCCATGCACTTTTGTAGGTGCATGGCAGTTTTGTCTGAACTATCTTATTTCCCGGCTTTCTTAATGCGTTCGATAACAAAATGCGCGCAAAGTCCGGTGAACAGCCCTGATATGATGCCGCCGAGAATGAGGAACGGCAGGTACGCGGCGGCGGAAAATGAGCCGAAGCTTATAATTACCGCGGTTATCTGACCTATATTGTGAAGCACGGCGCCTATCATGCTGCATATCCATATCGGCAGCTTCGGGAACAGCCGTGACACCGGTATCATGCCCACAAGGCACAGCAGAGCGCCCGAAGCGCTGTACAGTATCGTCGAGAAGCTCGCGGCGAACATCGCGCCGATGATGACCCTGACAGCGACGACGAGCGCCGCTTCCCACGGCTTGTAGCGATATACGCAGTAGACAGTGATTATGTTCGCGAGCCCGAGCTTTATGCCCGGTATCGCCGTGAGCGGCGGTATCTGCAGCTCAATCACGAATATTATCAGTGCGACCGCCGTAAGCATCGCAAGCTCCGTAAGCCGCTTTACCGGCATTTTTCCGTTGTCACTCATCTATTATCTCCATAGGAAAGCCGGAGCTGTTTCTGAAGCTTTGAGCGATATTTTCGGTAATATACACCGTTCCGTCATCGGTAACGAGCACCATGTCAAAACCGCCTTCCCCGCGCCAATAGCTTACGGCGCGTTCCTTTCCCATAACAAACAGCGCGGTCGAGAGCGCGTCGCACATTATACCCCTGTCTCCGACCACGGTCACGCTCACAAGTCCGCTGTCAGCCGGATATCCTGTGGCAGGGTCGAGGATATGGATATACACATTCCCGTCATCGTCCGTGAAATAGCGCTGATAGCCGCCGGAGGTTATGACAGACCTGTCGTGTATCTGCAATATGCCGAGGAGCTCGTTCGGCGAGAAAGGGTTCGCTATCCCCACCGACCACTCCGAGCCGTCCGGCTTTGTGCCGAGAGTCTGCACATTCCCGCCGAGGTTCACCAGCGCTGATGTCGCTCCGAGACGGGACATTTCGGCAAGCATCTCGTCCCCCGCATAGCCCTTTGCGCAGGAGCCGAGGTCGAGCATATACCCCTCCGGCAGTGTTATCGTGTTCCCGGAAATGCCGATATCCTCATACCCCGTTTTTTCGAGTGCCGCCGCAACGGCTTCACCGGTGGGAACGTGCATATTCCCGGTGGTAAATCCCCATTCCCGCAGAACAGGGTATATCGTGATATCGAGAGAGCCGTCTGTGCTGCCGCAGACATTCAGCGCTTCCGATATGACATACGCCGTATCGTCCGAAACGTTCGCGGTGCCAAGCTTGTTGAGCCTTCCGATATCGCTGTTTTCATTCGTGACCGAGAACAGCTCTTCCAGCTCTTTCAGCCTGTCGGCAGCCGCGTTCACAGCCTCCTCGCTGCGCTGTCCGTACGCTCTTACGGAAATTATGGTGTCCATTGCGAAAAGCTCCCGGGAGGTTTCCGTCTCCGGTTCGGGACTGCACGATGCCGTAACAGCTATTAACGCAGCCGAAAAAAAATACCTGTATTTTTTCATAATATCTCCTTCGTGAATATTATTATATCATCGCAAATTAAGCTTGTCAAGCGGAAGAAATAATATCGTAAAGCAGATGAGAACAAGCTTTTGATAAAATACCGACAGAAAAGATATGATATACAAAAAAATACCTGCGGTTTTGTTAAATACTGATAATTTCTCCGATGAACGGAGCAATTTCCCCGTGTGCTCTTGACAAGTCGGTGTATTGATATGGTATAATAATCAAAGGTATGAGTACAAAAACGGGAACGGAATATAGCATACTATGAAGAAGAGGATTACATTGTCTGTGACGTCGTGTATGGCTCTCTGTGCTTTCGCGGGCTGTTCCGGCGATATTTCGGTATCACAGACCGCCACAACAGCTTCCTCGGCGGCAGAGACCGTCATTACAACTGCCGCTAACGAGGAGACAGACGCGCTCAAGGGCTGGTGGACGCGGGAAGGCATATTCTACGACGGGGTAAATCTTGTGACGATATCGTTCAGAAGCACCGACGACGGCTATGAAGAGAGCACCTGGTTCGCGAGCGGCGTGTTCGGGGACGATCGCTTCTGGAGCGGCAAGGCGGAGCTTACGGAGGAGGGGCTTGCGGGAACGGTGGAGACCGGGACAGCCGATGAGAGCTTCCTCTCCGAGGAAAGCCGCGGCACAGCGCAGGTCATGATATACGAGGAAGGCGAATACAGTATCATGCTGCTTTACGGTAACGGCGAAGAGTATCATCTGACACTTCTTACCGAGCTTGAACCATAGACATAGGCATATATCACAAAAATATGCCCGCGGGAAAGTTCCCGCGGGCAGTTCTTATACCTTGAGAGTTGTTTGTTTCAGCACTTCCATAACGCTCGAAACGGGAATTATTGTAAGACTGCTCTTGACCTCGTCCGCGACATCGGCGAGGTCGTCCTTGTTCTCTTCGGGAATGAACACCTTGTTCACTCCGGCACGTTTCGCCGCCATGAGCTTTTCGGGCAGTCCGCCGATAGGGGAGACCACTCCGCGAAGCGAGACTTCACCGGTCATTGCGAGGTGCGGGTCGACCGACTGTCCGCTTACCAGTGATGAAAGCGCTGTCGTGAGTGTGATACCCGCCGAGGGTCCGTCCTTTGGAACAGCCCCGTCCGGCACATGGATATGCAGGTCGTTCTTATCGAACAGCTCCGCTTTGTCGGGATACATGGACTTGACGAGACTTACCGCTATCTGCACGGATTCCTTCATTACATCGCCGAGCTGCCCCGTGATTATGGTCTTGCCGCTTCCCTTTGTGAAAAGTGTCTCGATGTATAGGATATCGCCTCCCGCCTGTGTCCACGCAAGCCCGGTGACAATGCCGGGACGGTTGTTGTCGGAGGTGACTCCGTGATGTATCGGGTGCATATCGAGGTATTCCCGGAGCTGGTCCTTCTCTATGGTAAGCTCGCTCTCATCACCGGACACGAGCTTGACCGCCGCGGTCCTGCACAGCGTATCGAGCCGCTTTTTCAGCCCTCTCACGCCGCCCTCGGAGGTGTAGTCGGAGATTATCGCGTGCAGCGCATCGTCTGTGATATGGATATGGTTTTCGGGAATGCCCACAGCCTGTTCAGCTTTCGGGAGCAGGTGCTTCACAGCGATCTCGTACTTCTCAGTCTCGGTGTAGCCGTTGAACTTTATGACTTCCATACGGTTGAGCAGCGGCGCGGGGATAGTGTCAAGGGTGTTCGCGGTGCAGATAAACATCACGTCCGACAGATCATACGGCACATTCAGATAGTGGTCGGTGAAGGTGTTGTTCTGTTCGGGGTCGAGGACTTCGAGCAGCGCGCTTGCCGGGTCACCGTTGTAGGACTGGGACAGCTTATCGATCTCGTCAAGCACCATGACGGGATTGCTTACCCCCGCCTTTGAGATGCCGTCGATAATGCGTCCGGGCATTGCGCCGATGTATGTGCGCCTGTGACCGCGGATATCCGCTTCATCGCGTACGCCGCCGAGGCTTACCCGCACATATTCGCGGTGCAGAGCTTTTGCGATACTCTTTCCGATACTGGTCTTGCCGGTGCCGGGAGCGCCCACAAAGCAGAGTATCGAGCCGGACTGCTGCTTTTTAAGATCAAGTACGGCTATCTGCTGGATAATGCGTTCCTTGACCTTTTTCAGCCCGAAGTGGTCGGCTTCGAGAACTTCTCTTGCTTCTTTGAGGTCGATGTGCTCCGGCTCAGACTTCTTCCATGGAAGCCCTGCCAGCAGCTCCGCGTAATCGAAAAGCATTGCGTATTCCTGCGAATTCTCGCCCTCATTCTTCATGCGGGTCAGTATCTTGTCAAACTCCTTGCGGGCTTCATCGTTCATTCCCGCCTCTTCGGCTTTCAGCTCAAGCTTTCGCAGCTCGGTCATATTTTCGGGGTGCAGCTTGTCGAGCTCGCTTTGCAGATATGCTATCTGCTTCTTTATCGCGGATTCGCGGTAGAGCTTCTGATAGTCCTTCTCACGCTTCTCGTTGCCGTCGGTGGTGAGCTTCGCGGATTCGATGAACTCCGCGATCATGCGCTCTATCCTGTCCGCGCGTTCGAGGCAGCTGTTTATCTCAAGCAGCGAATACTGCTCCTCGGCGGAGATATACATAAACGGCGACAGCACCGCTATCAGCCCGTTGAGGTTGTCGCAGAAGGACATGAGCTGCCGCGCCATGGGAGCCCACTCGAACTTCGACGAGAATGCTATCAGCTCATTTTTGAGGGAGTTGAAACGTTCACGCTCGTCCTCGGGTGCTATATCGTTTATCTCGGGACGCGGCGAGACTTCGAGCTGTATCTTGTGACCGGCGGTAACATATACGCTGTCAACGCCTACTCTGTCGAGCGTCTCTATCGCCACAAAGCCGGACAGGTCCGTGTTCCTGATGATGCCCGTCACAGCCAGCGGGAGGAAGCTCTCATTCGTGATCGCGGCGCGCTCGTCGTCTTCCTTTGTAAACAGCAGCACCACCTTTTCACCGACTTCCGCGGGGCGCTCGACGCTTTTTGCGAAAATGCCGGTCTGTATGTAAAGCACAGACCTCGGCAGCACCGTCATATTGTGTACAGGGATTATTGTCATAACTATTACCGTCCTTTCTTCTG
>CAJOMV010000104.1 GCA_905235805.1 uncultured Ruminiclostridium sp. | reverse complement strand
GGGAGGGAACCCACTTTCTCCCTGAGAAAGTGGGTTCCCTTCCTTCCCCTCTTTCCCTTTGCGCGGCGCCAGCCGCTGGCTCGAGCGGAAGCGACCCACTCGAGCGGGAGCGACTGTGACTTTTTGAAAAAAATTCGAAAAAAGTGATGACAAAACGGAAATAATATGCTATAATATATAAGAATGTGCGTAAAGATACGCATGAATGGAACGTGAAAGGAATGGTAGAACAATGCCGGCAAGTATCGTAGTAGGAACACAGTGGGGCGACGAAGGAAAAGGCAAGATAATCGACATCATCGCTTCGAGAGCAGATGTGGTAGTCCGTTCGCAGGGCGGCAATAACGCGGGTCATACCGTAGTCAACGAGGGCGAGACATACAAGCTCCACCTTATCCCGTCGGGTATCCTCTATAAGGAGACCCTGTGCTGCATAGGCGCGGGCGTGGTGCTCGACCCGAAGGACTTCATCGGCGAGCTCGACAGCCTCGGCGCAAGGGGAGTCAGCTTCGACAACCTGAAAATAGACCCCAGAGCACACGTCATAATGCCGTGGCATATCACCCTCGACGGACTCTCCGAGCAGTTCAGGGGCAACAGCGATATCGGCACCACCAAGCGCGGCATCGGTCCCACCTATATGGACAAATACGAGCGCTGCGGAATAAGAGTGTACGACCTCATTCACCCCGAGGTGTTCGCGGAGAAGGCGCGCGCGACCGGCAAGCTCAAGAACGCGATCATCACAAAGGTCTACGGCGGCGAGGCTATCGACGTTGAGGCTGTGATAAAGGAGTACACCGAGTACGGCAAGCGCATAGCCAAGTATGTAGACGATGTGTCCGTCATCGTGTACGAGGCGGCTAAGGCAGGAAAGCAGATAATGTTCGAGGGCGCACAGGCTACACTCCTCGATATAGACTTCGGTACATACCCGTATGTTACCTCCTCGCACCCCGTTTCCGCGGGTGTATGCGTGGGTACGGGCGTGGGACCGATGATAATAAACGACATAATCGGCGTTGCGAAAGCATACACCACCCGCGTAGGAAAGGGACCCTTCCCCACCGAGCTGAACGATGAGACCGGCGACACTATCCGCAACAAGGGCGGCGAGTTCGGCACCACCACCGGCAGACCGAGAAGAACAGGCTGGTTCGACGCGGTCATCGTGCGCCATTCGGTGCGCGTGAACGGGCTTTCGAAGCTCGCGATAAACAAGCTCGACACCTTGAGCGGGATCGGCGAGCTGAAGATATGCACGGCATACAAGAAGCCCGACGGAACCATGATCAAGGACTTCCCGCCCACGCTCGAGGAGCTTGCGGACTGCGAGCCGGTATATGAGACCTTCCCGGGCTTCGACGACGATATTTCGGGCTGCAGGTCGTTCGATGAGCTGCCGGAGATATGCAGACAGTATATACTGAAGCTCGAGGAGCTCTGCGGCTGCAGGATAGCAATGGTAGGCATAGGACCCGACAGGAGCCAGATCTTAGAAAGATAACAGATGAACGTACTATTTGTCGGAGATGTGGTCGGACAGCGCAGTGCCGGGCATCTCATAAAAACGCTCCCGAAGCTGAAGCGGCAGTATGAGGTGGATATGACCGTGGTGAACGGCGAGAATTCCGCCGACGGCAACGGCATCACGCCCTACTCCGCAAAAATGCTGCTCGACGGGGCGGACGTGATAACCACCGGCAACCACTGCTTCCGGCGGCGGGAAATGAACGATATGTTCGAGGAGAACAGATCCATAATCCGACCCGCAAACTTCGGCGATACCGTCGGGCGGGGCTGGACGGTGTTCGATATGGGAAAGACCCGCGCAGCGGTGGTGAACCTCATCGGCATGGCATACATGGAGAGCTGCGACAACCCGTTCCACTGCATAGACAGGCTGCTTCACGAGATAGACGCGCCGGTCATAATAGTGGATTTCCACGCGGAAGCGACCTCGGAGAAGAAGGCTATGGGCTTCTACCTCGCGGGGAGGGTGTCGGCGGTGATAGGCACTCACACCCATGTCCAGACGGCGGACGAGCAGATACTCGGCGGGCATACGGGCTACATCACCGACGTCGGATTTACCGGGGTGCGGGACTCCGTCCTCGGCATAGACAAGGACGCGATAATAGCGAGACTTACAACATACTATCCTCAGAAACATATATATCCGGACGGCGAGATAATGATAAATGCCGTTCTGATAAGGATAGACGATAAAAGCGGGAAATGCGCGGGCATCGAACGCGTAAATATCTGTGAGTAAGCTTATACCGCGGAACAATGCGCGGCTTAAGCCAAAAAATAATAACACACAAGCCATTAATTATTCTGAAAGGGGAGGGATTTCAAATGGACATCATCAAGGTATCATCGAGAAGCGTTCCGAAATCGGTAGCGGGAGCTATCAGTGCCGTTATCCGCGGAGGCTCGCCCGCAGTCGTTGAGGCTGTCGGAGCGGGTGCCGTAAATCAGGCTGTAAAGGCTGCCGCGGTCGCGAGAACGTTCCTTGCCGAGGACGGGATAGAAGCGATATGCATTCCCGAGTTCGGCGAATTCGAGGTAGCCGGTGAAGTCAAGACCGGCATGAAGTTTACCGTGGACAAGCGGTAAGAAGGGCAAATGTCCGTACTCCGGCAGCAGAAAAGGACCGGGGAGCGGACATTTATTTTAGAAAATCGTATTGACATTTCTAAGGAAATGTGCTATAATCAGGTAAATTAAATTTACGCAAGGAGGAATGACCCATGGCTCTGGTCGTTGAACATCTCTCCAAAAAATTCGGAGATCATGTGGCGGTCGAGGACCTTTCGTTCGAGATACCGAAGCCCGGCATCTTCGCCTTCCTCGGCACGAACGGCGCGGGAAAGAGCACTTCCATACGCATGATACTGAATATGCTGTCAAAGGACAGCGGTACGGTGATGTGGAACGGCGAACCGCTCGACGTGATGAAGGAGAAGATAGGCTATCTCGCGGAGGAGCGCGGACTCTACCCGAAGTACAACATTCTTGAGCAGATGCAGTATTTCGGTGCCATAAAGGGCATGAAGAAGAGGGACGCGAACGCGGCTATCGACTATCTTTTCGCGAGACTGAAGATAGAGGAATACAAGAAGAAAAAGGCTGACCAGCTCTCAAAGGGCAATCAGCAGAAGGTGCAGCTCGCGGCGGCGCTGTTAAGCAACCCGGAGATAATCATACTCGACGAGCCGCTAAGCGGTCTCGACCCGGTGAACGCCGACCTCTTCAAGAGCATAATCCGTGAGGAGAGAGACGCGGGGAAGTATATAATCATGTCGTCGCATCAGATGGAGACGATAGAGGAGTTCTGCGAGGATCTCGTTCTGCTGCACCACGGAAGAGTGGTCATGGACGGCAACTTAAACGAGATAAAGCGGCAGCGCGGACGCGAGAACCTCACCGTCAAGGCTGACAGACCGATAGGGGATATCGCCGCGAGGTGCGGTCTGACGCTGGTGGAGGAGACCCCGAACGGCTCGTCCTTCAAGGTAAAGAGCGAGGCTGACGCGAACGCCATGCTCTCGGAGATGATATCACAGAATATCGGAGTAATAAAGTTCGATCTGCGCGAGCCGACGCTGCACGAGCTTTTTGTCGAAAAATGCGGAGGTGAGGCAAATGAAGACTAAGGGCTGGAGAGAAGTATTTGCGTTCACTTTCATACAGCAGATAAAGACGAAGTCGTTCATCATCGGTACGCTGGTGATAACGCTGATAGTGGCGCTGATAGCGTTTATGGCGAACTTCCTGCCGACGCTGTTTCTGGGCGATATG
The DNA here is from genome assembly GCA_905235805.1 of uncultured Ruminiclostridium sp. Classification (GTDB taxonomy): domain Bacteria; phylum Bacillota; class Clostridia; order Oscillospirales; family Ruminococcaceae; genus Ruminiclostridium_E. The sequence goes on along the minus strand of CAJOMV010000104.1, from coordinate 2,676 downwards.
ATGAATGACGGCGGCGATGACGCGGACGACGGAATGTCGATAGAGACGCTGTATTTGAGCAACGAGACGGATATCCCGTTCGAAATGGCTGCCGCTGTGCAGACGCTGGGCGTGAATGTGCAGAGCATTTCCGCCGCGGACGTGCAGACGAAGGTGGATTCCATCACCGACAGCACCGAAAAGGCAGTTGTGAGCCGCATATTCATGGAGGAGGGAATGTTCTCCTTGGATTCGCGGTACTCCCCCGAGGTATCTAAGGGCGACTGCGAAGTGCTGACAAGTATGCTCATCTCGCAGATAAAGGCGCAGTATCTTGTGTTCTCGGGATTACCGGAGGACAGACTGCTGACGGCGCTTTCGGGAGTTGCCTCCACTGTAAGCTGCGCGGGCGAGGAGCCGACGAGCTTCGTGCAGGATATGATAAACGCCGTAGTTCCGATGATGTCGGCGCTGGTGCTGTTCGTCTTCATATTCTCCTACAGCCAGCTTGTGGCGCAGGCTATCGCGATAGAGAAATCCTCCCGCATAGTTGAGTACCTGCTGACCTCGATAAAGCCCCTCGCGCTGATAATAGGCAAGGTGCTCGCGATGTGCTGCGTATCGCTTATGCAGTTCCTTATAATAGGCGTAGGCGGCGGTCTCGGACTGGTGCTCTCGCTGCCGATAGGGATAACCTCAAAGATAGGCGAGGTAACGGAAGCGGTGGCTTCCTCCGCGGGCGCTGCGGGCGAAGGCGCAGGCTCGGATATTGATGTGGCGGGCGTGCTGAACGATATCGCCAAGGCTTTCTCGAACGTTGACGCGACGACCCTCATCATAATGATACTCACCTTTGTACTCGGCTTTCTGCTGTACGCGGGCATCGCGGGTGTCGCGGGCGCGAGCGTCAGCAAAATGGAGGACCTCGGTCCCGCTATCCAGCCGCTGTCTATCATAGGAGTGCTGGGCTTCTATCTTGCGTATTTCCCGCAGGTCACTCCCGAGGAGAACGTTATGGGCGTGGTGGCGCGCTATGTGCCGATATCCTCGCCGTTTATCCTGCCCTCCGACTATATGCTCGGCAAGATAGGCTTGGGTGAGGCGCTCATCTCGGTGGCGATACTTCTCATAGCGGACATCGCGATAATGCTGCTCGTGGCGAAGGTATACGAGAATATCATTCTCCATACCGGCAGCCGCTTAAAGCTCGCGGATATGCTGAAAATGTCCAAATAATACATACACCGGCTCCCGTGCCGTCACAGTGCGGGAGCTGTTTGTTTTTGCCGTTTTCGGGCGATAATTGCACAGTAAAACAAGCGCGGATTTGTGCTATTTTGCTGAAAATCGCGTTTTCCCCTTGAAAACATAGTAAACCTATGGTATAATGCAAGTATAAATGTAATGGGGGAAAAGAAATGAAGATATCGACCAAAGGAAGATACGCGCTGCGTATGCTGGTGGATATTTCCATGCACGAGAGCGAGGGCTTCATATCGCTCAAGGAAATATCTGACAGGCAGAATATATCAAAGAAATACCTCGAGCAGATAGTGCCGCTCCTCACGCGCAACGGCATACTCCGCACGAACCGCGGCAACAAGGGCGGCTATGCCCTCGCAAGGGACAAGGATGAGATAACCGTGGGCGAGGTGCTCCGTGCTACGGAGGGAAGTCTCGCGCCGGTGGCGTGCCTTGAATGTGAGGTGAACGACTGTCCGAGAGCCGATGTCTGTGATACGCTGTTCGTGTGGGAGGGCTTGCAGAAGGTCATCTCGGATTATCTCGACAGCATCACTGTCGGAAAAATAACGGAAAAAAGCGTCGGCAGCGGCGGCGATTACTGCATTTGAAAGGACATAAGCCATGTATCTTGAGGACATTCAGATAAGCTCGGAAAAGACTATCGAGAATATCGTGATAGAAAAGGACGAGATGCTCGATTTTGCCAGAAAATACAACCCCGTGAGGATACACACGGACGAGGAATACGCGAAGGAGACCCGCTTCGGGGGGCTGATAGCGGCGGGAATGATGTCGTTCCTGTCGGTATGGGCGCAGTATGTGCCTATGGATTTCGCGGGTGAGGACCTTGTGGCGGGAAAGTCGACAGCCGTTGAGTGGCTGCGTCCCGTCTACGCGGGAGATGTGCTGCGGGGAGTGGCTGCGGTGACGGGGCTTTCGTTCCGCAACGAGCATAACGGTCTCATGACACTGACGATAGATGTTTACAACCAGTACGACGCAAAGGTGCTCACGAGCGTAGTGGAATCTGTGGTAAAGCGCAGACCGAAGAATTGAAAGAGGTGTTCGCATGGCAGACCGTGAGCGGGATTATTATGAGAGCTTCACAAAGGATATCTTTGAAACGCTCAAAAAAATGAGCAGCAATGACGAGCGCCGCGAGTTCGTCGTGCAGACCTACGAAAACCTCTATGAAAAGCTGAAAGCCGCCGATATGGGCGGTGACGCCGAGGTGCCGAGACCGGTGAGCCTCGACCTCGACAAGCTTCGCGAGGACCTCGGACAGATCCGCGGCATAGGCGGGCAGAGACTCGACGAGATTATGAGTGTGATCCAGAAGCACCTCAACGCCGCTGAGTAATAGCACTGGCGCTCGAGTGCCTCCGGCGGCAATCTGTCGGTCAGCCCCTCTGTCACCTGCGGTGACACCTCCCCAGCGGGGAGACCACCTTT
>CAJOMV010000103.1 GCA_905235805.1 uncultured Ruminiclostridium sp. | reverse complement strand
GAATGTGCAACTGGTGACCCGTACGGGAATTGAACCCATGATTCCGCCGTGAAAGGGCGATGTCTTAACCTCTTGACCAACGGGCCGTGAAATGGTAGCGGCAAGTGGACTCGAACCACCGACACCCTGGGTATGAACCAAGTGCTCTAACCAGCTGAGCTATGCCGCCTTATTGTACGCCGACTGTCGAAAATCGGTGATATATGATATTATAGCACAAGGAAGTGCTTTTGTCAACACTTTTTTCTAAAAAAATCCGATAATTTTTGAAATTTCGGGTGAAAAAGCTCTCACAGCCGGACAAACCGTGTTACTGCGGGCATTGGAGGAAGGGCAGGGCATAATGCACGATGCCACAGTACCTTTCATGAAAAGGTCCGGGTACATATCGGAGCTGCGGAGCCGATAAAGACCGTATGCTGTATCCCGTGACGGGAGCGCTGCGTACGTTTTTTTTATTTTAACGGTCATTTTGCGCAGTGTCAAAGCGCATATCGTGCGGAGCGGTGCGGTCTGAACTCCTGTGGGCAGAAAAATCTGAAAAATCCGTAATTTTTTTGAAAAAACCATTGACTCTCACCTTAGGTTCAGGCTTATAATAAGCACATAAGGAGGGCAGTCCGGAATGTCAGCCTTACCGAAACTACGAAAGGAAAACAGAGATCATGAAAATAGGAGATTTTGCGAAAGTCTGCGGGACAAGGATATCGGTGCTGCGGCACTATGACAGGCTGGGACTGCTGAAGCCGCTGTACATCGACCGCTTTACCGAGTACAGGTACTATGACATATCACAGAAAGCCGTTTTTGAGCGGATATCGGAGCTCAAGGAGGTTGGTTTCTCACTGTCGGAGATAGGGAGTATGCTCTATTCCGGCAAGCATACAAAGGAGCTGTTCGCGGGGAAGAGGGCAGAGCTCGAGCGGAAGCTCCGGGATCTCGGAGAATTGAAGGAGAAATTATCCGGAGGTATTATTATGGAACAGACTTACAGCCCGATAAGGGAAAACACCGACCTGCCGTTCGTGGACGATGAGCAGGTCATCGGAAAATGGCAGGTGCTCGGGGAGTGCGGCAGCGGGGATAACAGTCCCGCTCCGATTCTCGGGGACGGGAAACGGTATCTGTACTTTCTGCCCGGCGGAGAGAGCTACTGGTGCTTTGGCTGGACAAAGGGCAAGCTCATCTACGACGACGGTGAGAGCAGCTTTGCGAATGATTACCGGGTGGAGCAGCGCGGGGACGACCTGTACATGGTCGTGGATTTCCGCTCACCCTGCCCGGACGGGAGCGGCGTGACTGCCGCGATAGCTCTCCGCAAGCTCGACAGTGTTCGCTACACAAAGGAAATGATAGCGCGGAAGGACGATATCGCCAAGCCCTTCGTGAACGACGAGCGTGTGCTCGGCAGGTGGAAGGCTTTCTGCTATTTTGACCCCGCGGAGCTGAAAAAGGAGGACTTCGTGCCGTTCGTTGATCCCCCGGAGGGTGCGTGGAACTACCTTGCCGACCCGTATTTCAGGGAGATAGAGTTTCTCGAGGGCGGGCACTGCACAGCCGTTTACGAAGACGAGGTCATCAGCGGCGACGACAAGCATACATGGACGAGCGGTTACTGGCTTCGCAAATGGAACAGCTGCGCATGCGCCTACGAGATACGGGAGCACGGCGGCACCGAATACCTGCTCATAGAGTGGAAAAGCGGCGATTACCGCTACGGCGGCAGGGAGAGCAGCTTCTATGTGATGATACGGGGATAACGGAAGAGCTGTATTTTTTATATCATAATGCCTTACCATAAAATGTGAAGAAACCGTGAAAATTTAAAAATTATCAATAAAACGGTTGACAAATTCAGAAATGTGGTATATAATAAAATTGCACTTGATATAATAGAACGCAATTTAACCGCTTGTGAAAGGACGAGGTGCAAAATGAGTATATATGATTACAGCGTAGAGACAAGGAGCGGCGAGGATATCGCGCTTTCCGGCTACAAGGGAAAGGTGCTGATGATAGTGAACACCGCCACGGGCTGCGGATTTACCCCGCAGTACGAGCCGATAGAGCAGATGTACAGCGACTACCACGACAAAGGCTTCGAGGTGATAGACATACCCTGTAATCAGTTCGGGGGACAGGCCCCCGGCTCTGACGACGAGATACACGAGTTCTGCGTTACCAAGTTCCACACCTCGTTCCCGCAGATGAAGAAGTCGGACGTGAACGGTGAGAACGCTCTGCCGCTGTACGCGTACCTCAAGTCCCAGAAGGGCTTTGAGGGCTTCAGCGAGCACCCGTACAAGGAACAGCTCGAGAAAATGTTCGCGGCAATGAACCCGCACTGGAGATCCGATCCCGACATTAAATGGAATTTCACGAAGTTCATCATAGACCGCGCCGGAAATGTAGCGGCGAGGTTTGAGCCGACAGCGGATATGTCCGAGGTGGATGCCTGCGTCAAGGCTCTGCTGGACGAGAAGAGCCCGGCAGATGTGCAGGACATAATAAAGGCAAGGAGAAGCTGCCGCAGCTTCAGGTCTGAGCTTATCGTGAAGGAAAAGCTGGATAAGATCATAGAGGCAGGCACCTATGCCGCCACCGGAATGAACAGACAGGCTCCGGTGATAATCTCTGTCCGTGATAAGGCGACTCGCGGCAAGCTCGCCGCTCTCAACGCGAGGATAATGGGGCAGCCGGAGACCTTCGACCCGTTCTACGGAGCTCCCGAAATACTTATCGTGCTTGCCGACAGATCGGTGCCGACATACATCTATGACGGCAGTCTGGTCATGGGGAATATGATGCTGGCGGCGGAAGCTCTCGGAGTGGGTACCTGCTGGATCCACCGCGCGAAGGAGGAATTCGAGACCGACCTCGGCAGGGAGCTGCTCTCCGGTCTCGGCATAACCGGCGATTACGAAGGTATCGGTCATCTTGCCGTCGGATATCCGGCAGCCCCCGCGAAGGCTGCCGCGCCCCGCAAGGAAAACTATGTATACCGCATAGGATAACAAATACATATAATATTAAACGGAGGTATTCATAATGGAAGGCATCGAGAAGGTTTACAGATTTATCGATGAGGCACAGACCTATTATCTCGCGACAGCAGAGGGAGACCAGCCGAGAGTTCGTCCCTTCGGCACAGCGCTCCTGTGCAACGGGAGGATCTATATCCAGACAGGAAAGGTAAAGCCCGTTTCCAGACAGCTCGCAGCGAACCCGAAGGCTGAGATATGCGCGTTCAAGGACGGCAAGTGGCTGCGTGTGGCGTGTGAGCTCGTGAACGACGACGACCATGACATAAAGGTGGCTATGCTCGAAAAAATGCCGTCGCTCAAGGGAATGTACAGCGCCGATGACGACAATATGCAGATGCTTTATCTGAAGAACGCGACAGCCGTATTTTCCTCATTCACAGAGGCTCCCGAAACTGTCAGCTTCTGAAAAGGCAGATATAAAGCAAGCCCGCCGGGAAGCTCCCCGCGGGCTTTTGGTTTGTAAAATAGCGCTTGACGTTTTACGCGGCATTGTGCTATAATCAGAAGAAAAGGGGGTGCCTGTATGCCTCACAGAGATCCGTCCCTGCATACGGGACACAGGAAAAGAATGAGGGGACAGTTCCACGAAAACGGGCTTACGCAGTTCAATGAGCACCAGATACTGGAGCTCGCGCTGTTCTACGCAATGCCGAGAGGGGATACGAACGAGCTTGCCCACGCCTTGCTGAATGAGTGCGGTCCGAGGCTGTGCGATGTGCTTGACTGCTCATACAGCAGACTGACAGCGGTCAAGGGTATCGGTGAAAACGCGGCGCTCTTTCTGAAATTCCTGAAGGAGTTTTCTTCGTACTATCTCAGCACGCGTCAGCTTATCGACGGAAAGTATTTTACGGACGAGATCGAGGGCTTCTGCAAATACTTCGAGGGCGTATATCTCGGAGTGTCGAACGAATCCATTTACGCGGCGGCGGTAACCTCGGATATGCGGCTGCTGAGAGCGGATAAGCTCGCTGACGGAGCGATAGGCAAGGTGCGGTTCCCGGTCCGCAGCCTTATGAAGTTCGTCTGCGACTGTAACTGCGACAGGGTAGTGATAGCTCACAATCATCCGCACGGGACTTCGCTCGCCTCAAAGGAGGACTATTTCACGACGCTGGAGGTCGTTGACCTTTTCAGACAGCTCGATGTTGAGATAATCGACCACATTATTGTCGGTAAGGAAGGCGGTATGTCAATGCGGGCATCGCTCACGGGCGCCAATATATGGAGGGAGCACAGATGAGCGGAAGCAGCGGCAGCTCCGCGGCGGTATGCTGACCCGATCCCGTTCAGCTGTGGGCAAGCATAGCCCGCTCCTCGCTCTCTATCTCCTCCGCACGGGCAAGCGCGGTGTCTATATGCGAGCAGAAATTTTCGCTGCCGACACGCTCGTACAGTCCAGCCTTTGTCATAGCGTGCAGGGGCTGCTCGTTGACGTGGGAGAATACCGTGGTGACTCCCTCGCGGTCACAGCGCTTAACTATCTGTGAAAGCGCCTCGACGCCCGCGGAGTCGATAGCGGGGACATTCCTCATTCTGATGATGAGAACGTCGATATCGTTGTCGTCGAGCATATACTTGTATCTCTCCGATGCCGCGAAGAACATCGGACCGTTTATTTCGTAAACGCGGGTGCGCTCGGGTATCTTCTTGCGGAGGATATTGTCCGCGTCGGTCTCCTCGTCGTCAACATCGAGCCACACGTGCGCCTCGGTAACATCTGCCATGCGCTTCATGAACAGTATCGCCGCGAGAACCATTCCCACGCCTATCGCCACCACCAGATCAAACACCACAGTCAGCACTATGGTAACGAGCAGGACGAATATATCGCTTTTCGGAGCAGTTTTGATTATGTTGCGGATAGTTTTCCAGCCGCACATATTGTATGCCACCATGAAGAGTATCGCAGCTATCGTCGGCATGGGTATCATCGACGCGAAGGGCATCAGCACCACAAGTATGATGAGCACTACGACCGAGTGCACCATTCCGGCTACGGGAGTTCTGCCGCCGTTCCTTACATTCGCGGCGGTGCGGGCGATAGCGCCTGTCGCGGGTATACCTCCGAACAGCGCCGAGCCTATATTTGCCGCGCCCTGCGCCACGAGCTCCATATTCGGGCGGTGCTTCGAGCCTATCATACCGTCGGAGACCACACACGACAGCAGTGATTCCACCGCCGCGAGTATCGCGATAGTGAACGCGTCGGGCACCAGAGTCCTTACCTTGTCGAAGGTCACCTCCGGTATCGTCAGGGAAGGGGGAGCGGAGGATATCGTATACAGGTCGCCGATAGTGTTGACATCTATGCCTGTAAGCGCGACTGCCGCGGAGCATACGATGACCGCTATGAGAGAGGCGGGTATCTTCTCCAGCTTCTTCGGCCAGAATATCAGTATCGCCAGCGATATGAGCCCGATGACGAGCGCCTGCCAGTTGAAGGTGCCGATGCACCTTCCGATCTCCGCAAGCTTGTCCACGGTTTCAATGGGCGACTCCGTGAAGGTCAGCCCGAGGAGATCCTTGACCTGTCCTATCACGATAGTCACCGCGATACCGAAGGTAAATCCGGCGGTTATCGTGCCGGGTATGTACTTTATCAGCGAGCCGAATCTGCAAAGACCCATTATCACCATTATCAGACCTGCCATGACAGTGGCTGTGACGAGCCCGTCCATGCCCTGACGGGCAACTATCCCCGCGACTATCGTGGCAAACGCGGCGGTGGGTCCCGCTATCTGTACGCGGCTGCCGCCGAGAAGTGAGACGATGAAGCCCGCAACTATCGCGGTGTACAGACCCTGCTCGGGATTGACGCCCGACGCCAGCGCAAGCGCGATAGACAGCGGAAGTGCGATTATTGCGACGATTATTCCCGCGACAACGTCCTTTGTGAACTGCTGCAGCGAGTAGTGCTTCATTACCGAGAAGAGCTTTGGCTTGAGCTTTTCCTCGGTAGGCTTAGTTCCTGCGTTTTTCATATCATATCTCCTGTTTATCCGTAATACGCACATTATTATACTACTTGAAAGGCATATAATCAAGAGCAAATTTCAAACTTTGCCATTTTTGTATGAATATCAACATTTTTCATAAAACTGTTGAAAACTATTGTCAGTCTTTCTGCCGTGAAGGCGAATTACCGTCCCGGATATGCGGTCAAGGTATCCGCTGTAATGAAATACGAACGGAGTGATTTGATGAAACTGAAAATAGCATTTTTACAGCTCCTGCCCGGAAAGACGCCGCAGGAGCAGCTCGATAAAGGCAGGACCGCCTGCGGAAGGGCAAGGGAGCTGGGTGCTGATATCGCGCTGTTCCCGGAGATGTGGAGCGACGGATATTATCTGCCGCAGGACGAAGCGGAGCTGAACGCGCTTGCGATAAGCAGGGACAGCAGCTTTACCGAAGGATTTCGTGAGCTTGCCGGAGAGCTTGAAATGGCGATAGGTATAACATTCCTCGAGAAGCATGAGCCGAAGCCGCTCAACTCCCTTATCCTGTACGACCGCAGGGGCAATGAGGTCCTGCATTATTCGAAGGTCCATATCTGCGCATTCGACGCCGAGAAGGTATTGTCTCCGGGCGAGGATCTTTATACCGCTGACCTCGATACAGGAAGCGGAACTGTAAAAGTCGGAGCGATGATATGCTTTGACAGGGAATTCCCCGAGAGCGCGAGAATACTGATGCTCAAAGGAGCGGAGCTGATACTTGCGCCGAATGCCTGCCCCATGGAGATAAACCGCCTTGCCGCGCTTCGCACACGGGCATACGAAAATATGACAGCGGTCGCGACCTGCAATTACCCGGAGGGGCAGCCGGACTGCAACGGACATTCGACATTGTTCGACGGTGTGCCGTGGCTGCCTGATGAGCCCGGAGTACGGGATATGTGCGTGTTTGAGGCTCCCGGTGATGAGAGCGTCTATGTGGCTGAGCTCGACCTCGGTATGCTGAGGAGGCACCGTGAGCGTGATGTTATGGGAGATAAGTTCAGGCACCCCGAAAAGTATGGGATACTGATAAAATGAAATGCCCGCCGGGATTGTCAGTTGCAGACCGCCGGATCCCGTTGACATCGGCAGGGTTTTGAGGTATAATTGATAACGGTACAGACCGGGACCCGGATATACCGTTTGAGTGGCTTATAGCCTGCAAAAACGGGCTCGTACACAACTCACCTGTGTCACTTTATGTTATTGACCGGCAAACTCAGAAATTATTTGAAGGAGGAAAGAATGACGAAAGCAATAAAACAAGGTGCTCCCGAAGGCTATGTTTCGGGTAATTACGCTGTGGGAACAAAATGCTTCTCCATAGTTGACAGGAACAGAAAAAACATTGCGGATAACGGTGCCGGAGAGCGGAAGATCGCGGTAAGAATGTACTATCCCGTTGATAAAGAAGCCGCAAAAGGAAAGAAGCTTGCGCCGATTTTCTCCGAGCCGAAAAAGGCAGCGCTCATAAAAGCGTATCATGTCAGGAATGTCAGCGATGACATGAACCGCGCGGAATATTACGAAGATGTTCCGATCGCGGGGGATAAGAAATTCCCGCTGATAATGTTCAGTATGGGTTACAATTCCTATGTCGAAGCGAATACATATCTGCTGTGCGCGCTTGCCAGTCACGGTTATATCATCGCGTCGGTCGGTCATGCTCATGAAGCTCTGGAAAATGACTACGAGGACGGCAGCACAGACCTGTTCGACAAGCGCATCAATAAGCTCATGTACACGAGCATGATCGGCGCTGTCCGCACGCAGGGGAAGCTGCTGAAGCAGAAGGTCGATAATAAGACGGCGCTGGAGCAGTTTGAGATATTTCAGGATAAATACACTCCTTTCCTGAAAGGCAGGGTCGTCGAATGGAGGAAGGATATCGAAAAAGCTCTCGAAGAAGTCAGAAAAAGATACGCGGACAGCATTGACCTGAGCTGCGGGATAGGCGCTTCCGGGCATTCGCTCGGCGGCTGTCTTGCGTATTATCTTTGCAGGTACAACGATGAATTCCGCTGCGGCATCAACATTGACGGCGCGCTGTTCGGTGAGTACCCCGGAAGTACGATGACAAAGCCGTTCTGTCAGATAAGCTGCAGGGAAAACAACAATGTAGTGACAAGACCGTTCCTGAACACCGAAGCCGATACATACCACGTTATTTTTGACGATATGAAGCATATCGGATTTACCGACGCGAAATTCTTCATTCCCGTAAAGTTCATTGCGGGAAAGCTCGACCCGCAGGAGATGTTCAGGCATCTTGTCTATTGCCACCTGACATTTTTTGACAAGTACCTTAAGGGTGAGAATGTTGAATTTACAGGCATACCGTCGGAAAAGGTGACATACAAAAGTTTATGATACCAAATTTTTCGGATAATTTAAAACAGCCTTCGGATCTCCAAAGGCTGTTTTCTGTTCTTTGAATTATAATCCGTTCGCACTTGAAAGAGTGATCCCGTTCGCGCCCAGCTTTATTGCGTGATCGAGCCCGACGAACTTCCCGTTCTCCTGCCAGAGAACTTCCTTCACGAACGCATACTTCTCCTCGTCCCATGTTGTGAAGTCGTCAAGGACAAGTCCGCCCGTGTCGCCCGAGTTTGCGTTGAAGCACCAGAAGGTATGGTTGAGGTGATTTTCGCTTATCAGCTTTCTTATGTAGGTCATCCATGTGAGATTAGGTTCCCGCATAAATCCGCCCCACTCGCCTATAAGCAGCGGCGCGGTGCCGTTCTCGTGGATATAGAACCAGTTGTCCCTCCAGCAGTCTTTCATAAGGCTGTCAAAGGTGTATGTACCCTTGAACCACGGCTGTTGGTAGACCGTCGGACCGTAATCGTGAGGCGAATAGACCAGCTTGTTCTGATATTTTCCTAAATTAACGGGGAAATCCTTGACACCGCGTAAATTCCCGCCCCACCAGTTGAAATAATAGTCTTTTTCATCGGTGGATTTAAAATCTCCGTTTTTCTGAATGTCTATCGGGTAGATCTCCGTTCCCTCGACCATTATCAGAACATTCGGATTTTTCGCCAGTATCTTCGCAGCCGCGACTTCGGCTGTGTGCTTCCAGTTGTTCTTGGCTGTCGAGTCGTTCCATATCGCTGCATTGCTTCCCTCGTAAGGCTTTCCGTGGGGTTCATTTTTGAGGTCGTATGCGATAATGGTATCATTGTTCTTGTACCTGTCAGCCATCCATTCGAGGGCGCTGTAATAATCCTCTTCGCTGACCCTGTCGGTGTACCAGAGGTTGATGTTGTGCCCGGAGGCGTCGGTGTTCGCAGAGTGAATATCCGGCATTACCTTGATTCCGTTGTCCTCCGCAAGCTTCAGGAAATATTCGAATATCTCCAGACTGTTCATTGCGTTGAGCTCTTCATTATAGGCGTTGTTGTAGTTTGCTCTCGGGTACTCTCCCGACGCCCACTGATTTATAAGCTCAGCCGAGATCGGCACTCTTATGAGATTGAACCCGTGGTCTGCGATAGCCTTTACCGAGGGCGCGAGACGGCTGGTCCAGAGACCGTCGAAGGTGTTTGTTCCTGTGTTGTAGCCGAACCAATTCACGCCCGTCAGCCATACCTGCTTGCCGTTCTTGTCAAGTATCCTGTTGCCGTCGGTGTGGAGCCAGTCGTCACCCTGAACGGCATTCTCGTTCCTTGTCAGAAGCGCCGCAACATCGACAGCTGCGCTCCCGCCGTTGTTATTGTTCTGATTGTTGTTCTGCTGGTTCTGGTCTACTATGCCCTTTGTGAGAGCGCAGTCCTTGCCGTTCAGCTTGGCGCTTTTTATGCTGAGCGCAGACGCCGTGCCTATGTTGCAGCCTATCACCTGCGCACCTCCCGCATAAATATCCCCGTTGTATTCGGCATTGGTTATAGTCAGCGTGCTGCCGCTCACCTTCCATGTTCCGTTCCATCCCTCGGCACTCTTCAAGCCGTCAACATCGAGCTCAAGCTTCCAGCCGCTTACGGCAGCCGGTGTGTTGTTCTCTATTTTGAGCTCCAGCGTGCACATCTGCACTCCGCTGTTTTCCCAGCCGTTTCCCGCGTTGTAAACCACAGTGTAGCCCTCGCTTTTCGGTGGTTCTGTCTCTTCAGGGGTGGTCTGTACTGCGACCTGACTTGCCACCGCTTCGGCTGTTTCCCCGCCTACGGGGAGTCCCCCCGCGCTCTCTTCGGGAGGTGTGGTGGTGCTCACCGTGGTCTCTGTCGCTGCGGAGGGCTCTTCTGTAGTGACGGGTGCCTCGGTGGTGCTTTCTTCCGTGGTCGTGCTCGCCTCGGTGGTGCTCGTCGCCGTGGTGGTAGTCTCCCCGCCTACGGGAAGTCCTGCTGCGCTCACTTCTTCTGTCTCTGCGCTCTCCTCCGGTTCGGAGAAAGTTTCCGAAGTGCTGCTTACATTCATATCTGCCGGAGTTGCTTCGCCCGCATTGTTCCCGCAGGAACCGAAAACCATTGATAATGACAGAACTACAGCGGAAATTATCAGCGATTTGTTATTTCTCATTTTTGTTCTCCTGTTATCTCAACCGAACTTATAATGAACAAATTGTTCACTTATTCTCCTATATCATATAACAAAAAAGGAGAAAAGTCAATAATATGGGAGAAAAATGCTGAGAACCCTGCGGATAAGACGGGAAATGGTCAGTTGATCAAGGATATAAAGCCGTATAAATAGTAAACATACTATTGAAAAAGTGGGCAGGGTATGGTATAATGTGGATATCATCTAAATTAGTGTCGGTTCGGGAATGTGCAAGCATTGAAGACGGGGCGTATCTGAGGAGAACAGAGAAATGATAATAAAAAACACCGAATATTACGGTGCGGACTGCAAATTTCATTATGGTGACATTGCTGTTGCCGGTGGAGTTTTCGCGGAAAGTGACGACAGCGGGGAAGTGCTCGACGGAAGCGGCTGCTATGCAATACCGGGACTGATCGACATTCATCTTCACGGAGCCGCGGGAGCGGATGTCTGTGACGCGGAGATCGGCGCGTTTGAGAAAATCGCGGAATATGAGATCGGAAACGGTGTCACATCGTTTTGTCCCGCAACATTGACGCTTGCGGTACCGACGCTTGAAAATGTGCTGAAAACCGGAGCTGGATTTGCCGCCTTGCGCAGAGAAAATATGTCAGAACTTGTGGGATTCAATATGGAGGGTCCGTTCATAAGTCACAAGCGAAAAGGCTCACAGAACGGGAATTACATAATCCCGTGCGATGCGGAGCTTGTGGATAAATTCGTGGAATGGTCGGACGGACTGGTGAAGATAGTCGGACTTGCTCCGGAGGAGGATCCCGGTTTTGAGGGGTTCATAAAAACGGTTTCCGGCAAGGTAAAAGTGTCACTCGCGCATACCGATGCCGATTATGACATGGCTGTGATGGCGTTCAGGGCGGGTGCTTCTCATGTCACACATCTGTACAATGCCATGACCGGACTTCACCACAGGGCACCCGGAGTTGTCGGCGCGGCGGCTGACTGCGAAAATGTCACGGCAGAGCTTATCTGCGACGGAGTCCATGTTCACCCGTCTGCTGTCCGTGCCGCGTTCAGACTGTTCGGCGCAGAGCGTATCGTGTTTGTCAGTGACAGTCTGCGATGTACCGGAATGGCAGACGGCGTTTACGACCTCGGCGGTCAGAATGTCGGCAAAACCGGAAATCTCTGTACCCTCGTTTCCGACGGAAATATTGCGGGCTCGGCGTCCGATCTTTATACCTGCTTCAGAAATGCCGTTCAGACAATGGGGATACCGCTGGAAACCGCTGTTCGCTGTGTTACGACAAATCCCGCAAGGTGTATAGGCGTTGATGACCGCAAAGGAACGATCAGGAAGGGAAATGACGCTGATCTGGTACTGCTGGATAAGCAGAGCCTGACGCTCAAAGCAGTGATAAAAAACGGAAAAACAATAAAAGGGGTTCAGAGGAGAAGCATGAAATAAGCAATTATGAAAAGGTGATGTAATTATATGAAACAAGTAGAACTGAAAAACGGCATGACCGTCCCCGCTATCGGTCAGGGAACATGGCGCATCGGAGATGATGCCGCTATACGCGAACGCGAAGCCGAAGCCCTGCGAACAGGCATAGACTGCGGTATGACGCTTATCGACACCGCCGAGATGTACGGTTACGGCAAAAGCGAGCTTGTGGTCGGTGACGCAATAAAGCCTTATGACCGCGGGAAACTGTTCATCGTTTCGAAGGTGCTGCCGCAGAACGCGGGCAGGAAGAATATGCGCCGCTCCTGCGAGGAAAGCCTGAAACGGCTCGGGACGGATTACCTCGACCTCTATCTGTACCATTGGCGCGGTCCGATACCGCTTTCCGAGACTGTTGATTGTTTGCGGGAGCTCAAGGAATGCGGGCTGATAAGGGATTGGGGAGTGTCGAATTTCGATACCGCCGATATGCGTGAGCTTGCACAGCTGAAACACGGCGGTAATTGCCTCGCTGTGCAGGACTTGTACCACATCGGTTCACGCGGCACTGAGTTCAGCCTGCACCCTTATCTCCGCAAGAACAATATCGCGTTTATGGCATACTGCCCGCTCGCGATAAACGGAACACTGCGCAGCGGAATTATGAATAATACAGTTTTGCGGAATATCGCTTCTGCGCATAATGCAAGTGTTCAGCAGATCATGCTTGCGTGGGTGATACGCGGCGGCAATACGATCGCGATACCGAAAAGCTCGTCAAAGCAGCACACTCTTGAAAATGCCGCGGCAGCGGATATCCTGCTTTCCGATGAGGAGCTTGAACAGCTTGACAGAGAGTTCCCCGCGCCGGACAGAGAAATTCCGCTGGACATCGAATGAGGCACTCATCTGTCATGATGAGATGTTCCTTTGAGCGCATCATTGAAAACTCTCTGACTTAAAAGTCATGCGTCCTTGCGTCTGACAGGTAGTTCTGCATATCGATATATGCGTCCTTCAGCTCCTCCAGAGTCATTTCCTCGGGATCTCTGTGATACAGATAATAGTCTCCCTTTTCTGCATGTTTGCGGAATTCCTCGATATAGTATTCTCTGTCGTCACTCATTTGTCATTTCCTCCTGTTAAATGTTTGCGTATAAGTCTGCTATGGTTTTAAGCGACTTATTATTGATCAGTATAACACAAACATAAGTAAATTTCAAGCGATAATTGAAAATGTTCTCCCCATTGTCCCAAAATTCGCACATTTATATGAATAAAGCGCAGATGACCGCGCAGCGAGGTGTGGCTGACCGCGTCGGAAAACTCTGAAAGAAAGACAAAATACGACATTGTGCAGTCAGGAAAAACACGGAAGTTTCTCACTTGCCGTGTAGAACCCGACAGCCATGAAATTACAGACGAGATCGAGGGATAATTATGGACAGCAGGGAATTATGGAAACACACACGGGACGAGCTTGTTGCGGCGGTAACAGCGCTCGGTTATCCCGCGGAGTTGGGACACGAAATTGCAAAGCATATCGGCAGTCCGAAGGGTATGGAGCGAATGATATCGTATCTGCGCCAGGTCAGACCGAACAAGGTAGAAATGGTAGTAGATGAAATGATCTCGATTCGAAGCGAGATAGACGCTTGGCGTTATAAAAAAGCAAGTCAGGAAGCGAACGCAGCATATAACGAGATGCTTTATTATGGGTTTGGGGAAGACGATGAATGACATCGGGATCAGAATTCATAGAGAATGAGCAAATGAATGAAGCAAAATTTCTGAAGCTGGCTTCCCATTACGTGAATGTTTGAAGTATAAGAAAAATTGTCGGGAGGTATGGAAATATGTCTTCAATTGCAATTATCACAGGTGCGACAGGCGGACTCGGACAGGAATTTGTGAGCGAGGTCCTCAAAGAAAATATTGATGAAATATGGGCAGTCGCGAGAAATGAAAAACGGCTTAGTGAGCTGAAAACAAAGTTCGGTGACAAGGTGCGCCCGGTTCGGTGTGACCTCAGTAATGCCGATGATCTTTCGGAATTTTTCAGTCTTATCGAAAATGAGAAACCCGATATCCGACTGCTGATAAACAATGCAGGTATCGGGAAAATGGGTGCAAGCACCGAGTTTAGCGATGACGACATCGTGAACGAGATCGACATAAACTGCAAATCAATATGTTTG
>CAJOMV010000102.1 GCA_905235805.1 uncultured Ruminiclostridium sp. | reverse complement strand
TTAAAGTTTTTTGAAAGGGGGTCTGGGGGAAAAATTTTTTTCAAAAAATTTTTCCCCCAGTCTCGAGCGCCAGCGACCCTATCGCCGTCAGGCGACGGCTCGAGTGCCAACGACCCGACGGCTTACTCAATAGGCTCGAAGTGACCTGAGCGGATGATATCGGTGGCGGTGTCGAAATCGACGGGCTTGCTGTAATAATAGCCCTGGGCGTTCTTGCAGCCGAGGCGGAGGAGCTCACGCCCCTGCTCGGCGGTCTCCACGCCCTCCGCGATGAGAGCCATGTTTAGATTGCGGGCTATGCTTATGATGCTCTCGATGAGTACGCGGGACTTGCGGTCACACTGTATCTCATCGACGAAGGACTTGTCTATCTTGATGACATCGGCATCTATGTTATGTATGAGCATGAGGGAGGAATAGCCGGTACCGAAGTCGTCTATTGATATGAAGAGACCGTGCTCCTTAAGCTTGCTTACGAACTCTATGAGACGGGTAGTCTCGGCTTCCTGCACGCTCTCGGTTATCTCTATCTCGACATCTCCGACATCTATATCACAGGCGATGATAGTATCTATTATCTTCTGCTCAATATCGGGAACAAACAGATTTTTGCGGGAGAAGTTCGATGATATGCGCGGCGGAGTGAGTCCGTCGTCCTTCCATTTTCTGATAGCGAGGCAGGTCTCGCGGAATATGGTCATATCGAGGTCATGGATAAGCCCCTCTTTGTCAAGTATGGGGATAAACTGGTCGGGGAAGATGAACCTTCCGTTGTGCATCCAGCGGCACAGCGCCTCAAATCCCACAAGAGCGCCCGTGGACATATCTACCTTCGGCTGGAAGTACGGTATGAACTCACGGTTCTTGACCGCGGGATAGAACATTGCCATTATCTCGCGCCCGTGGTTCATCATTAAATTCAGCTCATCGGAATAGAACACGACGTTATGCCGCAGCCGCGTCTTGCCGAGATTGCAGGCAAGCGATGCGTCATTGAGCCTTGCGCCGAACGGACGATGTTCGTTCTCCTGCGGCGTAGAAATACCTATCCACGAGGATACCACAAAAGACCTTCCCGGGGCGTGCTCAAGCTTCGGGATAGTGACTGTGCGCAGACGTTCAATGATATCATTGACTCTTTCAGTCCGCACGAACATTACAAAGTTATCGCCGCCGAGACGCGCGACACACTCATCATCTCTTACAAATCTGGCTACGGTATGGGCATAGTAATTTATAGCCTCGTCGCCGGCTTTGGAGGAACCGACTTCATTTATGTATTTGAAATTCTGGAGATTCAGGCAGAGCACCGCGTATTTATCGCCGCTCGTATTCTTCACTGTCGAATCGTATTTATTGCGGATATAGACCGAGTTGGGTATGCCCGTCTGAGCGTCCACGGTCTCGGCGAAATCGAGCATGTGTCGCATATTGTCGCGGCTGACGAGGATATAGACGAGGTCGGAGAGCAGGGTGTATATCTCCATGTCGATGTTGTCGCGGGTATAACCCGGCTCAAGGTCGAGATAAGCGTGAGAATACTCAATGTCGTGGTAGTAGTAGGTGAATTTGAGGGTCTCGCCGGCGGGTCTTCCGTTCTCGTAGAGAATAATGCACCCGTTCTCCTCCCTGCCGGGGACGGCGAGCTTCTGTGTGCGGTGATTGCGGTATCGTCCCGAGTCGCCGAAGTCGATGTCGTAGTACATCTTCACAGCGTGCATCAGTTCACAGAGCGGTGCGTAATCGGTGTTGTCTAGGGTCACTTTCTTCGTGGCAGTGATGATAAGCGCCCTCAGCTTTTCGTCAAGCTCCTTGGTTATTTCCATGTCTATCCTCCGTGTGACTGCCGCGTTCAAATCCGTTTGCCGCGGTAATCGTTTGCATATCCATGCTTATTATAACACAATATGACCAAAATTGCAACAAAAAATTTTACAAATATTGCTCGTTTTGTTGCAAAATTACCAAAGCCCCATGAAAAATAGATGTTGCCAAAACGGACAGAATGTGATATAATATTACGGTAACTATTTTTCACGCTCAAAGGAGACAAAAACTATGCAGACACTTGAAGAGATAAGAGAGATATTCGCGCGCGACAGGTTCGCGACCGAGAACGGCATGTCGATAGACGACGCGTCGGAGCACTACGCAAAATGCTCACTCACAATATCCGACCGCCACAAAAACGCTATGGGCGGAGTTATGGGCGGAGTGCACTTCACTCTCGCGGACTTCGCGTTCGCGGTTGCCTCAAATCAGAACGGTGAGAGCACCGTCGCACTGAATACCGACATTTCCTACATCGGCGCGGTGAAGGGCTCGCGGCTCATCGCCGAGGCTAAGCTCATAAAGAACGGACGCAGCGCCTGCTTCTACCTCGTCAACGTCACCGACGACCTCGGCAACCTCGTCGCGGTGGTGAAATGCAGCGGGTTTCATGTGAACAAGTGAAGGCATGGAGCTGATACGGAAAAGATTTGCGGAGCTTACCGCCGACGAGCTGTATGAGATACTGCGGCTGCGGGCGGCGGTGTTTGTGGTGGAGCAGAGCTGCGCCTATCAGGACATCGACGGTCGTGACCGCGGCGCGCTGCATATATGGCTGCGGGACGCCGACGGAATACAGGCGTACCTGCGGGTCATGAACAGCGACGACACCCACCCCTGCCCCACCATAGGGCGCGTCATTGCAGTAAAGCGACGGTGCGGTCTCGGGACGCGGATAGTGCACGAGGGAATTGCCGCGGCGCGTGAGTGCTTCGGCGCGGAGCGCATATACCTCGAGGCGCAGGTCTATGCGAAGGAACTGTATGAAAAGTGCGGCTTTACGCAGGTGACAGAGCCCTTCGACGAGGACGGCATACCACACATAGGAATGGAACTCATCATCACAGACTGAGGAGGACAGCGTTATGGACTACTTTCCCCCGGGAATGACCTGCAAGAACTGCAGGGCTCCCGTATCGACCGAGCTTTGCCCGTACTGCGGGAACGTGACGGGGCTGAACTCCGCACAGGCATATATGGACTGCCCCGAGCTGGAGTGCAAAGAAGCGAACGTGAACTTCTGGACAGTGCTCTTCCCGCTGGTATTCGCGCTGGCGTTCACCTTCGCGGGGGGCGCGCTCATTGTGGTTGCCGTGCGCGGCGAGATAGGAGCGGACAGCTGGATACTGTGGCTGATGTCGCTGCCGTTCCTCGCCGTGGGGATCAGCTCGTGGGGATCGGTGGTGCGCCCCGTCATCAACTGGGTGCTGATAACGCGCAGGGGCAAGTACATCGAGGGCATCGTCTGCGGCTACCTCGACGATGACGTGACGCTCAACGACCGCCCCGCGCAAATCGTGAAGATACTTGTCGATACCCCTAACGGCAAGCGGTACATAAAGTACCAGCTCGGCACTGCCGACCGTCCCTACGGGATAAATCAGACCATTGGTCTGTGGGTGTACAGGGACAGATTTATGATAGACAAGAAAAAGGAAATAATAAACTGGTAAAATAGTCTTACCGCGGAGGAATATTAATGATAGACTGGAGAACTCCCACATCGAACGACATCGGCGAGATGAAACGCCTCGCGGGAGCAAGCGGAGCGGGCGGCAGTGACGCCTGTCCCGTGAATATAATACTGCTTCGGGAGAAGTACAACATCAGGATAGCCATGCAGGACGGATTTCTGTTCAGGCTGTATACCGGCACCCGGATCCCCGGGCGCAACGGCGTGCCATTCCCGCTCGGCAGCGGTGACATACACGCCGCCCTCGACACTCTCGCAGCGAGCGCGAAGGAGCGGAACGTTCCTCTGCGCTTCATCTTCCTCACCGAGGAGCAGCGCGATATCGTCGCGGAGCACTTCCCCGGCATGGAGTTCGGCACCGACGAGGGCAATTCCGACTACACTTACACCGCCGAGCACCTCGCGGAGCTCAGGGGCAAGGAAAACGAGAAGAAGCGCAACCGCGTCAACCGCTTCATGCGTGAGTATCCAGACATGGAAATACGCTTCTCCGACGGTCAGAACCCCACCTTCTTCACCCGCGACATGATATCGGTGGAGGAGCGCTGGTTCGAGGGACAGGCGGAGCGCGTGGATTCGGCGTTCGTGGAGCGCGTGGAGATATATGAGGCGTGCCGTGACTGGGACAGGCTCGGACTGCTCGGGGCGGTCGTCTATGCCGATAACGTTCCCGTCGCGATGACCATAGCATCGGAGATATCCCCCGGCAATTTCGACATACATTTCGAGAAGAGCTACGGCGATTACGCACAGGCGGGAGGCTTCGCCGTAATCAATCAACTCTTCGCCCGCCACCTCCGCGACGACCACGGCGCGCTGTGGATAAACCGCGAGGAGGATATCGGGCTGGAGGGACTGCGCCGCGCAAAAATGGCGTACCGTCCCGACAAAATGCTCGTCAAGTACCACACGGAAGGAGAACACGGCTTATGTTAAGTGAAGTGCTTTCCAAGCAGTCCTGCGCAAAGTGCGGGTTCTGCTGTTCGTTCCGCCGGCAGAGCCTGTGGGAGCTTCCCCGTCTGCCCCTCTCTTTCGCCGAGAAGTACTCCGTCGCCGTGAACGGCGAGCCTGTCCGCTATACCTTCGGTGAGGAAAACGGTGCGCAGTTCGCCGTCACCGACCTGCTCCCCCTCTACAAGACCGATGACCCCGAGGAGGAGGTGCTCTGCCCCTTCCTCGACCCCCATAAGGGCTGCGTGCTGCCTCCCGCCGACAAACCGTTCGACTGCTCTATATGGCCGCTGCGCTATATGAGAATGCCTTCCGGGGAGTGCCAAGTCTGTCTCACCCCAACCTGCCCCGAGATCAACCGCGTCCCCGAGGAGCGTATGCGGCAGCTCGTCTCTGACGGGCTCGGCGAGCGTATCGCGGAGTACGCCGCCCTCTACCCCTTCATGGTGAAGCGCTACCGGGAAGGCTTCATCGTTCTCTCGTAGTTCACCCGAAAACCTCCTCGAGCCGTCGCCTCGCGGCGATAGGGTCGCTGGCGCTCGAGTTGGTCGCTGGTTTTTCGCTTGAATGCGCGCGTCCATGCGCGCTTTTGGCGAAAAACTCAAAGCCTCGTGC
>CAJOMV010000101.1 GCA_905235805.1 uncultured Ruminiclostridium sp. | reverse complement strand
GCAGGGGAGAGAGGGGTGCAGGGGAGAGAGGGGTGCAGGGGAGAGAGGGAGAGGGGGAGGGAGGGAGCGCCTTTCCTCGCGGGAAAGGGGCTTCCTTCCTCACACTCTCCCTCTTTCCCCGCATCTCAAGCCAAATACCCGCGCCATTCGGTGATGATCTCGGCGATGGTGTCGATATCGCTGATCTCGGCGGCTTCACGGAGCCTGTCGAAGCAGCTCTGCTGCTGCTCGTCGGAGTAGGAATACCCGGACATCTCCTCCACAGCCTCGTCTATCTGGAGTGTATCGAAGAATTCGAGAGCCTCGGAGAGCTTGTCGAGCAGCGGGAGAATATCATCGTTCGTCGCGGGCTGGAGCGTTTTTTCCTCAACATCGGGAACAAACGGCTTCAGCACGGGCTTGAGGCTGCGATACACCTCGAGCATCGGCATAGTCTTTTCGTGTATGAGCTCTGTGTTGCCCTCGTTGCCTGCCTGCTCAAGCTCGGCAGCAGTGTCCGCGAGCTCCATTGCGCCTATCTGACGCGACGCGCTCTTGAGGGCGTGCACCTCGACAGTGTACGGGTGTATGCTGCCCGCCTCGTAATACTGCTGTATCGTGTCTGCCTTCTTCTCGATAGAGACATAGTATTCCTTCAGCACCGTCATGAACAGGTCGTAGCTTCCGAGACGCTCTATGGCAGTCTTGGTGTCGAGACCGGGTATGGAGACCTCGGGCTGGAGGAACGCCTTCTGCTTCTCGGCTTCCTCCGCGTCAGCGGCAGCCTGCTCCGCCGATATAGGAACTATCTTCTCCTTCGGCAGCCACTTGTGCAGCTTTGCGGTTATCTCCTTCAGATCTATGGGCTTCGCCACAAAGTCGTCCATGCCCTCGGCAAGGAACATCTCCTTCGCGCCGCTGACAGCGTTCGCTGTGAGGGCGATTATCGCCACATCGTCGTACTCCGGCATGAGGCGGCGGATAATGTGCGTAGCCTCGATACCGTCTATCTCCGGCATCATGTGATCCATAAATATCGCGTCATACTTCGTCTGGTTCATCAGGTCAATGGCTTCACCGGCGCTCTGAGCAAGGTCAACGCCCATTTTAAGCGGTTCGAGAAGTCCCTTCGCGACCGTGAGGTTGACGCTGTTGTCGTCCACGACAAGAACCCTCGCCTCGGGAGCCACAAAGTTGAAGGTCTCCTCCTCCGAGGTGTCGGTGAACAGCTTGATGTCACTGATGCCCATCGCGTTGTACAGCCCGAGGGAATAGACGGGCTTGCGTATCACATGGACGTTCGAGAGCATTACAGAGCTGCGGCTCGCGTAATCCGCCACCGCAAGGCACTGGATATTCGGGTGCTTCTCGAGGTAGTTGAGCATCAGGTTCGTAAGCTCATTCTTATCCACTATGAGATACTCGGGCGCATAAGCCTCGATATCGTCGCAGTTCTCCACCTCAACATACTCCGCGCCTATGCGGTCAAGGTCGATGTGGAGCTGGTCACGCACATAATCGTTTCCGATGCAGACCACAGTTCTCGGCTTGTTCTCCGGCATAGGCACGGAGGGCATACGGTCAACTATCTTCTGCGGTATCTTTATGTAGAAGGTCGTACCCTTGTTATATTCCGAGTCAAAGCGTATGCTGCCGCCCATTAGGTCGAGGAGCTGACGGGTGATAGCCAGTCCGAGACCGGTACCCTCCACGTTTCTGTTGCGCTTGCTGTCCACCTGCTGGAAGGAGTTGAACAGCTTCTTCTTGTCCTCGTTCTTGATACCGATACCGGTATCCTTGACCTCTATCTTCAGGATACACTCGTCAGGATCTGTATCACTGAACTCCGCCGCAAGCTTGAGCTTGACATTGCCGCGCTTGGTGAATTTTACGGCGTTGTTCAGTATGTTTATCATTATCTGATGTATACGGAAATTATCGCCGTGGAGCATTCTCGGGATATCGGGAGCGATATCCATGGTGAATTCCACTTCCTTGTCACCGATGCGGGTGTTGACGATGTTCGCCACATCGTTCACTATCGACAGCGGCTCGTAGTCGTCGGGGATTATCTCCATTTTGCCCGATTCTATCTTCGAGAAGTCGAGAATGTCGTTGATGATAACGAGCAGGTTCTTGCCCGCGACCTTTATCTGGTTGACGAAATCTCTCGCGTTCGCGGACATATCCTCGCGCAGCGCAAGATCGACCATACCGAGAACGGCGTTCATAGGCGTTCTGATCTCATGGCTCATGTTCGCGAGGAAGTCGCTCTTCATCTTTGAAGCCGCCTCCACCTCGCGGTTGGTCTTGTAGAGCATATAGTTCTTATACGCGATGTCGGAGAGAACTCCCGCAATAGTATAGAGCGACGCGGCAGCCTTGTCTATCGTCTCCTTATCGACTATGCGCACCTCATGCACAGCCTTGACATACTCGTCGGGATCTATGTTCAGCTCCTCCGCCGTCTTGCGGAACTCGGAGAGCACAGGAGGCTTTGTGAGCACCTGACCGCCGATGAAGGAGCCTATCATCTTGCCGTTAGCCATGATAGGAGCGGCAAAATCCACCAGTCCAGCGTGGCAGTAGTAAGAGCAGGGACCGCCTGTCTCCTGCGTGATCTCCGCGCCGTGCTTGTCGCACTCGAAGCATCTCATACAGCCGAAAAGAGAACGGCGGGTATATTTCATGCAGAAATCCGTGAAGTTGGAGCCTTGCGTAACGGCAACTCCGTTTTTGTCGGCAGTGAGCGCCGCCATTCCGGACATATCTGAAAACGCGTCCTGAATGCTCTGGAGCGTCTTTACATCAATAAGGTCGGTCAGTCGGAATTCTTCGTCATCGTCGGCAACCGCCACGGTGTTTTCATTTAATTCAGCCATTTATGTCTTGTCTCCTTACGCGAGGTTTGCCACTGTTGCGAGCAGCATCTCCATATTTATGGGCTTCAGCAGATAGCCGCGGGGCTTGAGCGCCATTATCTCCTCGACCTTCTCACGCTCCGAAACACCGGTCAGGAAGCATATCGGTATGCGGGCATAGGCGGGGTTCGCGCGGATACGTCTGAATACCTCCGCGCCTGTCATTATCGGCATTTCGTAGTCGAGTATTATCAGATCCACCTTGTTAGCCGAGAGGAACTTCTCCACCATGACGCCGTTGAGCATCGCGGTGACGTCGTACTTGTCCTCCAGCGCGGATTTTATCGTTTTAAGCATAAGTCTGTCGTCGTCCACAACGAGGATACGCTTCTTGAAGTCGTCGTTTATCTGCTCCTCGAAGCCCTTCTCCAGATAGCTCTCTATCGTAAGCGCGAGGTTATCCGTGGATATCGGGCGGCGGATAAGCAGGTCGGCGGCGTTCTTGTTGTACTCCTCCAGTTCCTTGCACTGTTCGCTGCGCGCGACTACTATAATGGGGCACTTGTTGTACGAGGTGTGCTCGCGGAGTCTCGGGAGGTGGGTTATAGACTCCTCGTACGCGTCATCTATGAATATAACATACACATCGGGCTTCATAAACTCGAAGTGGTTGCCGATATCTCTGTAATCAGAGGTAGTGGACAACAGCGTGAAGCGCTTGCCCGCGTACTGGAATATATCCTTCATTATAGCCTGATTGGCTCCGTAATTTACAAGTACTTTATACTTCATACATTCTTTCCCCCGAGTTGAAAATGGTATTCGATCCGGTCTGTCACATACAATGATACATAATAAATTATAGCACAACTTCAATAGTAAAAGCAATTACTTTTCTGAATTTTATACATTTCCGCTCCAAATTTCGGCATTTTGACTAACAAACAAAAAGCAGCCCATAAAGGGCTGCTTTTACTGCTGTTATTGCCTTACACGAGCTCGATGACTGCCATTTCGGCGCCGTCACCGCGGCGGGGTCCTACCTTGATAATTCTTGTATAACCGCCGTTTCTCTCGGTGTACTTGGGAGCGATCTCATCGAAGAGCTTCTTGGAGACTGCCTCCTTTGTAACGTATGCAAAGACCTGACGCTTTGAATGAAGATCACCCTTCTTGCCGAGTGTGATCATCTTCTCTGCTTCACTTCTGACTTCTTTAGCTCTTGTAACGGTAGTTTCGATCTTACCGTTCTCGAGTAAGAAGGTAACCATAGCTCTGAGCATAGCTTTTCTGTGGTCGCTGGTTCTGCCTAATTTTCTCATTGCCATTATGGTTTCTCCTTTCCGACGGACTTAAATGTCCCTGTCAATTTTAATCATCTTCGTTGGAGGCAAGGTCAAAACCGAGCGACTGGAGCTTTGCTCTGACCTCCTCGAACGACTTCTTGCCTAAATTCCTTACCTTCATCATATCTTCCTGTGACTTATTGATAAGGTCATCTACCGTATTGATGCCCGCGCGCTTGAGGCAGTTGAAGGAACGAACGGAGAGGTCGAGATCCTCGATAGTCATTTCGAGGAGCTTATCCTTGCTCTTGTCGTCCTTTTCGACCATGAATTCGGTCTGCTGCGGCTCGTCGGAGAGATCGACGAACAGCGCGAGGTGCTCATTGAGGAGCTTTGCCGCGAGGGAGATCGCCTCCTTTGCGGAGATAGTGCCGTCTGTCCAGACTTCCACTATGAGCTTGTCATAGTCTGTTCTCTGACCGACACGGGTGTTCTCGACGGTATAATTTACCTTTAATACAGGTGTGTAGATGCTGTCAACAGCGATCACACCGATGGGCGGATTCAGCAGAGCCTTGTTCTTTTCTGCCGATACATAGCCTCTGCCTCTGTCGAAGGTGAGCTCCATGAAGAGCTTTGCGCCCGCGCTGAGAGTTGCTATGTGCATACCGGGATCGAGTATCTCGATCTCGCTGTCGCCCTTGATGTCGCTTGCGGTGACTTCGCATTCGCCTTCCGCCTTTATGCAGACATTTTTCGGAGCGTCGCCGTACATTTTTGCGATCAAGCCCTTGACATTCAGAATGATCTCGGTAACATCTTCCTTGACTCCGGGAATAGTGGAGAACTCATGCTGTACGCCGTCGATCTTCACTGCTGTTACCGCAACGCCGGGTAAAGAGGAGAGCAAAACACGCCTAAGGCTGTTTCCCAGTGTGTTGCCGTAGCCTGCCTCGAGGGGTTCAAGGACAAACATTCCGTATTTTCCGTCAGGTCTGAGCTTTACTATCTCTATTTCAGGCTTCTCAATTTTATCAAGCATTCCTTTAACCCTCCTGCTGTAATTGTTCGGGGGAACGGGAACCGTCCCATGCTTATCTAAAAGGGCATTTGTTATCTTGTGACTGAACAAAGCTGCCCCGGTCAATTTTAAATCACGGTGATCGCGCACGAAAGGCGGCGTGATATTAGGTCTGACCATGAATTAAAAATAACCGCACCGTCGGCAATAAATGCCAAAAAGCTATTACTTGGAGTAGAGCTCTATGATGAGGTGCTCTTCGATCTCGTAGTCAAGCTCGTCACGAACGGGTAACTTTACGATCTTGGCTGACATAGCTTCTTTGTTCACTTCGATCCATGTAGGAACAGTCCTGCCGTCAACAGCCTCCGCTATCTGCGCGAACTTCGGGCTCTTCTTGCTTCTCTCGGACAGAGCGATAACATCGCCTTCCTTTATGCGATAGGACGGGATATCAACTCTCTTGCCGTTCACTGTGAAGTGACCGTGACCTACCAGCTGTCTTGCTTCACGTCTTGTGATAGCAAAGCCCGCTCTGAATACGACATTGTCAAGTCTCGACTCAAGAAGTCTCAGCAGGTTCTGACCGGAGATGCCCTCTTCCTTTACAGCCATTTCATAATAATGATAGAACTGCTTTTCGAGCACACCGTAGATGAATTTGAGCTTCTGCTTTTCCTTGAGCTGGAGT
This sequence comes from uncultured Ruminiclostridium sp., assembly GCA_905235805.1. Lineage (GTDB taxonomy): Bacteria > Bacillota > Clostridia > Oscillospirales > Ruminococcaceae > Ruminiclostridium_E. The sequence goes on along the minus strand of CAJOMV010000101.1, from coordinate 5,054 downwards.
CCATACTCGGACACCTTTTTTCTCTGATTGGCGTTCTTGTTTCTCTTTGTTTCCTTGCCGTATCCCATTACCATGGGGCTTATTCCGAGTGCCTTGCATCTTTTGAGCACCGGCGTTCTGTCTACTGCCATTGTATAACCTCCGTAATTGTTTAAAAAATATCGGTTTCCTGCAGTCCGCTTACATCGAACCGCACCAACTCCGGGCAATTATGGAAAAGCCCGGTCTGTTCATCAGACGCGTCTTCTCTTGGGAGGACGGCATCCGTTGTGCGGTATGGGAGTAACATCCTTTATCATACGCACTTCAAGTCCCGCAGCCTGTAAAGCTCTGATAGCTGCTTCTCTTCCTGCGCCGGGACCCTTCACATATACTTCCACTGTCTTGAGACCGTGCTCCATAGCAGCCTTCGCGGCTGTCTCGGCAGCCGACTGCGCAGCGAACGGTGTGGACTTTCTCGAGCCTCTGAAGCCGAGCTCGCCCGCGCTTGCCCACGAAAGAGCGTTGCCCTGAAGATCGGTGATAGTAACGATCGTGTTATTGAAAGACGACTGGATATGCGCTGCGCCGTTTTCGATGTTCTTTCTCTCGCGGCGGCGGCGGATAACGGCCTTCTTTCCGTTGTTCTTAGCCTGTGCCATTTATTGACCCCCTTTATTATTTCTTCTTGTTTGCGATTGTCTTCTTCGGACCCTTGCGAGTTCTCGCGTTGGTCTTTGTTCTCTGACCGCGGCAGGGCAGACCCTTGCGGTGACGAGTTCCGCGGTAGCAGTTGATCTCGACGAGTCTCTTTATGTTGAGAGATACATCACGTCTTAAGTCACCCTCAACGATGTAATGTCCGTCGATGACTTCACGGATCCTCGACTCCTCGTCTTCGGTAAGATCCTTGACACGGGTGTCGGGATTTACGCCTGCTTTTGCGAGAATATCATTTGCGGATTTTCTTCCGATGCCGTAAACGTATGTGAGACCGATCTCAACACGCTTTTCCTTCGGGAGATCCACACCGGCGATTCTTGCCATATCATTTTCCTCCTGTTTTATTCGGGGCTATCAGCCCTGTCTCTGCTTGTGCTTGGGCTCTTTGCAAATAACCATTACCTTGCCCTTGCGCTTTATAACCTTGCACTTATCGCACATAGGTTTTACCGAAGGTCTTACTTTCATTGCTATAACCCTCCTTTATACGGTTACGTTGTTCCGGGGAGCCGTTATTTCACTTGGCTCTCCATGTGATCCTGCCCTTTGTGAGGTCATACGGCGACATTTCCACCGTTACCTTATCTCCGGGGAGGATACGGATAAAGTTCATTCTGAGCTTTCCGCTCACATGAGCGAGGATCTTATGCCCGTTCTGAAGCTCTACCCTGAAGGTCGCGTTGGGCAGTGCTTCGAGTATGGTGCCCTCTACTTCGATCACATCTTCTTTAGACAAGCTTTGATCACACTCCTGTAACTTGCTGACGAGTAGCTTTACTCTTCACGACCGTCCGCCGAAAGCTCCCGCAGCGCCCTTCTGAGCGCCTTATCGGATATGCCTTCCGTCTCTGTCCGCATATTTGTGCGGGCGAGGTGCTTCGGGTTCTTCTTCTTGGGTCTTGCGAGCGGTCTTTCCTTACCGTCGGCGGTGAGCACGAATTCGCCCTCCGTACCGACCACCGTGAGCAGTCTGCCTTTATCGCGCCCTGCCCTGCTGATAACTACCATGCCCTTCACAAGATCCATACTTTCACCGTCAATGAGATTCGAGCGTCATTATGAGCGGCTTATCGTTTGTGATCGCTATGCAGTGCTCAAAATGTGCGCTGAGTTTACCGTTTGCCTCTACGACCGTCCACTTGTCCGAAAGCACCTTTACCTCCGGGGTGGACTCGTTGACCATCGGCTCTATGCATATCGTCATGCCTGGGACGAGTCTGGGACCTCTGCCCGCTCTGCCGAAGTTAGGTACCTCGGGGTCCTCGTGCATTTCGGTGCCGATACCGTGACCGACGTATTGTCTTACCACATGGTAGCCGTTGCTTTCCACATGAGCCTGCACTGCCGCGGAGATATCTCCGACGCGGTTTCCGGGCACTGCCTGTTCGATGCCCTTCCAGAGTGCCTCCTCGGTGACCTTCATTATCCGCTCCGCCTCCGGTGAGACGGTGCCGATCCTGAATGTACGGGCGTTGTCGCCCTGCCAGCCCTTATACAAGGTCGTGACATCGACTGTCACGATGTCGCCCTCCTTGATTATCTTCTTTTTGGAGGGGATACCGTGTATGAGCTCCTCATTCACCGAGATGCAGCAGCTGTTCGGAAATCCGCCGTAGCCGAGGGACGAGGGTATCGCGCCCTTGCTCACTATGAAATCGTGGACGATCTTGTCAAGCTCCCATGTGCTCATTCCCGCCCGGACACTTCTTCCGGCGAGAGCGAGCGCCTGCGCGGCTATTTCGTTTGACTCCATCATCAAACGAAGCTCCGCGGACGATTTGACTTTTATCATTTTGTGTTAATCCTGACTTTCTATCGCTTCAAGCGTGAGCTTTGCGGTTTCGGCGATGCCGTCCTGTCCTGTCACGGTCTTGAGCTTGCCCTTCGCGGTGTAATAATCCTTGAGGGGCGCTGTCTTTTCGTGGTAAGTAGCGAGTCTCGAAAGCACTGTTTCGGGCTTGTCGTCCACTCTCTGAACCACCTTGCCGCCGCAGCTGTCGCATACACCCTCCTGCTTGGTGGGCTTATGGTCGACATGATAGGAGGCTCCGCAGCTCTCGCATACGCGTCTGCCGGAAAGTCTTGCGCAGATCTTGTCATCGGGGACGTAGATCTCTATTACCTTGTCGATGTTCACGCCCATAGCGTCGAGCGCTTCAGCCTGAGCGACCGTTCTCGGAAATCCGTCGAGGATAAATCCGTTCTTGGCGTCGTCCTTCGCGATCCTGTCCTTGAGAATGCCGATAACGACATCGTCGGGAACAAGGTCGCCTCTGTCCATATACTCCTTTGCGGCAAGTCCGGTAGGCGTACCGTTCTTTACTGCCTCACGGAGCATATTGCCTGTCGAGAGAGCCGGTATGCCGAGCTTATCGCAGACGATCTCCGCCTGTGTGCCCTTTCCTGCGCCGGGAGCGCCTAAAAAGATCAGATTCATATATTAACCTTCCTATACGATGTGGTGACCACCCGCGGCGGAGAGCCGGGCTCCCGTACCGCAGAGCGGTCTGTTGTTGGGTCGCAGACAGTATATCCGCCGCTTATTCGAGGAAGCCCTTGTGATGACGCATCATCATCTGGCTCTCGAGAGAGCGTACCGTTTCGAGCGCAACGCCGACAAGGATCAGCATTGTAGTACCGCCGAGGGCGATATTGATGCCCGAAAGCTGTCTGAATATTATCGGGAATATCGCAATGAACGCAAGGAACATAGCGCCTATGAGCGATATCTTGGAAAGAGAATTCGAGATGAAGTCCGCTGTGGGCTTGCCGGGACGGATACCCGGTATAGCTCCGTTGTTCTTCTTCAGGTTGTTGGCTATCTCCACAGGGTTGTACTGTATCGCGATATAGAAGTAGTTGAACGCGATTATCAGCAGGAAGTAGAGGATAGCGTACAGCCAGCTCGACTGGCTGAACAGTCTTACGAAGCCTTCCCAGAAATCGTTGCCGCTTCTGCCGTCTCCGTAGATGCCGAAGAACGAGCAGATAGTCTGCGGGAGAGCCATTACCGACATCGCGAAGATGATAGGCATAACGCCCGCCATAGCTACCTTGATCGGTATGAATGTGGACTGACCGCCGTACATCTTTCTGCCGACCACTCTTTTAGCGTACTGAATGGGTATTCTTCTCTCGGCGTTTGTCATCAGTACGACAAGACCGATCATAACCACGAAAATGATACCTACTATCGGAACGAGGATAGCGTTTTTCATATCCGCGCTCATGGACTGTATCAGCGCCCATACGCTCGAGGGAGCTCTTGCTATGATACCCGCGAAGAGTATCATTGAGATACCGTTTCCGATACCCTTTTCATTGATCTGGTCACCCAGCCATATAATGAGCGACGCGCCGGCAACGAAGCATATTACTATCGTTATTGCCGCGAGCACTCCGGAGAAGCCCTGATCGTACTTGACCGCGCCTCTCACATTTAGCAGCGCGTAGAAGCCTATCGCCTGGAATATCGCCAAACCCAGCGATGTGAGCTTGGTGATGGTGCTGAGCTTCTTGCGCCCCTCGTCGCCTTCCTTCTGCAGCTTCTCGAGAGCGGGTATCGCCACGGCGAGCAGCTGGATGATAATGGAAGCGTTGATATACGGGGTGATCGACATTGCGAGCATCGTACCGTTCGAGAGCGAGCCGCCTGTCATGGTATCGAGGAAGCTTAAGAGCGACTCATCGCCCATGAGGTCGGAGATAACGCTCATATCGAGGAACGGAACGAATACATTTGAACCGAAACGGAAAACGACTATGATGAATAATGTGTATAAAATCTTTTTGCGGAGATTGGTGTCCTTCCACGCATTACGAAAGACTTCAAACATTATACCACCTCGGCTCTCTTATTCTTGGGAAGAAATCCTGTCTTTTCCTCGAGAACCTCAGCCTTTCCGCCTGCTTTTTCGATCTTTTCCTTTGCGGTTTCCGTGAATTTGCTTGCCTTTACGGTAAAGCTCTTTGTAAGCTCACCGCTGCCGAGAATTTTGATGCCGTCTAAGGTCTTCTTTATGAGCCCTGCGTCAACGAGCGCCTGTGCGTCGATCTCGGCACCGCTCTCAAAGCGGCTCTCAAGGTCGGATACATTGACGGTCGCGTACTCGGTCGCGAATATATTATTGAATCCACGCTTAGGGATACGCATAGCGAGCTTGGTCTGACCGCCCTCGAATCCGGGCTTTACTCCGCCGCCGGAACGAGCCCACTGACCCTTATGTCCTTTACCCGCTGTCTTGCCCTGACCTGAACCGTGTCCACGTCCGATGCGCTTTACTTCCTTAGTCGCGCCGACTGCGGGAGATAATTCGTGCAGCTTCAATTGTTACACCTCCTGTTGTTGTAAG
>CAJOMV010000100.1 GCA_905235805.1 uncultured Ruminiclostridium sp. | reverse complement strand
GAGTATTTTGTATAATAGTTTACAGGTAATGGCAAAAAAGCATTACTAAAATTTTTAGGAGGATTTTCAATCATGAAGATGAACAAGATCTTTGCAGCCGGCATCGCTGCAACACTCGCTGTAACTTCTCTTGCTTCCGTAGCAAGCGCAGAAGTTGCCAGAGAATTCGACATGAAGTACTCTGTAGGCGTTTGGGTATATGATGCTCAGGTATCCGGTGCTAAGTCTGAACAGCTTGGTGACAAGTTCAAGTTCGTTACACCCCTTACCCCCGGTACAATCGACACATACGCTGTTGATACTCTCGTAAGAGGCACAACAACAGCTACTGCCGATACAAACCGTGACGGCACAGTTGATTACAACGACTATGCTGGTTTCATTCCGCTGAGCGTTACAAGCGCTTCCATCCCGCTCGAGGCTATGGGCGACCTCACAATCACAGTTGAAGGCCGTAAGTATGATAACGGTAACCTCGTTAACAGAACACAGCAGATCAAGCTCGTTAAGGTTAACTCCATCACAGGTACAGGTATCGCAGCTGGCGCTAACTACCTGCTTCCTATCTATGAAGGCACATCTCCTGTAGATGCATTCCTTCCTGAAGAGTTCTCCGCTGTTGATAAGATTTCCGTATCGACCGGTACTCTCAAGAGCATCGTAATCAACGGTCTTACCTACAATGGATACAAGTACATCTACGACCTCGTAGCTGCCGGCAACGCTCCTACACTTAAGGCAAGCACAGCAGAAACATGGTACAACATCCAGACCAAGGGCACAGCTAACTGGTGGGAAGGCGACGGCTGGAAGTCCACACACGTTGACATATATGGCGCAGCTAACGCTACACTCTCTATAGCTCTTGCAGCTTCTGATCCGCTCGCAACAGAGCTTTGCTATCAGGTAACAGGTACAGCTGGCACATCCAGTGCAGTTGATATCACAGGTACACCTATCGCATTTGACGGTGTTGTAGCTAACGGTACAGGCGTTAAGGCTGGCGGTCAGCTCATCAAGGAAATCAACACCCTCGTACGGGGCGGTCTGACAGCTACTTGGAAGGCTGCTTCCTCCGGTCTCGTATATGATGACGTTGCTTGGCTCCCGAACACAGATGACGGTCTCTGGGATGACATCATCTACAGATGGGAAGTTGAGAGACTCTCCGATACAAACGACTACACCTCTGAACAGCTGTGGGGCAGCAACTACAACATAGATGCTGACCAGACATACACTGTAACAGATTATAACAAGGGTACTGGTCCTGTAGGTTTCGCTGGTCTTGCTTCTCAGGTTGCTGACTTCTTCAACCACCAGACAAACGGTAAGATCACATTCCACTTCACAGCTAAGGAAACCGGTAACAACGGTCTTGCTTGGAACAACGGCGGTATCCCGTCCACTGAAGTAGGTCTGAGAAACTTCCTCGACGCTGCTAAGGCTAAGGACTTCGCTCTGTTTGTAAACTACAAGGCTACAACAGGTTCTCTCCAGTCTGATGCAGTTCTCGATCCTTATTCTGCATCTGTAACATTCGATATCAGCGGTACACTTCAGGCTCTCGGCGGCCAGACAATCGGTACAGTTCAGGATATCTACTATGCACTCACAAACGGTGCTTCCTACAACAACAACGTACTTGGTCTGTATGTAGACAAGGTAGTTCTTTCTTACGACGAGAACGCAAAGGCTGACACAGCAGCTGCTGCTGACGACGAGAAGGAAGACACAGTTAAGGAAGAGCCCAAGGCTGACGACAAGGCAGAGCCCGCAGAGGTTGAGATCCCTGATGACACAGAAGAGCCCGATGATGACGCTACTGTAGTTATCGAAGAACCCGATGACGCTGCTACAATCGTTGACAACACAGCTGACAACACAGTTGTAGTTAACCCCGGCACAACAGCTCCCGCAGCTCAGGCTGACGAGAACCCGCACACAGGCGTTGCACTTGCAGTTGTTCCTGCTGCTCTTGCTGCTGCTGCTATGATGATCTCCAAGAAGAGAAAGTAAGTCATAACGACTGACAACTCCTCAAAGAGGTAAAACAGTAATGATCGACCGAGACCGGAAACGGTCTCGGTCGTATTATGTAAACGACAGATCACTTTCCCTGATCTTACAAGCCGGAAATGTGCCAACTACGGCTTAATACGCAGAAAGCCTCCCCGAGCGGGAGGTTTTTTCTGTTTATTTACGTTTTTTCTGCGTGAAGGGGTCTGGGGGAGAAAACCTTTTTTCAAAAAGGTTTTCTCCCCCAGTCTCGAGCGTAAGCGAATTCAGCGGGACATCGCTGAACGCAGGAAGTCTTCGATGAGCACAGCGGGCAGGGAAATGCCGATCCACAGTGCGCAAAAACGCAGTGAAACCTGCCCCATTAAGTTATAGGGAATGTTGCTGTAATCCCATACCCGAAGCCCGAGCCATACATTCATGATAAGCCCGCAGGCAAACTCCGCGGTCGTAATGAAAAGAGCTCCGAGCAGCATTTGTACAACAAGCGGCGGTGTGCGGCGGAAGAAGCTGTTAAGCCCGCCCACCCATACGAGACAAATCCCTCCGAGCACGAACATGGAGGGGTGAGTGTGTCCCCGGTAGAGTATCTCCAGCAGTCCGTAAATGAAGCCGCCGGCAAGAAATATCACGAAAGTACGGACAAACTCCGCTGCAAAGCTGTTTCTTCTCACCCGGTCACCTCCCGTCACGATAATTATTTTGGTCATTTATGGCAGAAATTATTCATATAATTTACGGACGAGGTGAGCAAAATGAGAGCAATGAGGATAATATCGGGATTTGCGGCGGCGATAACTGCAATATTGTTCCTGAGCGGAACTGCCGCCGCCGAAAAGACTGTTACAGCCGATATACGCACGGCGCAATCCGCAATACTGGTTGAGAGCTCCACAGGCAAAGCTCTGTGCGGGCTGAATGAAAATTCAAGAATGCCGATAGCGTCGGTCACCAAAATAATGACCCTGCTTATCGCGGCGGAGAATATCGAAGACGGCAGGCTCTCTTTCTCTGATATCGCGGTATGCTCCGAGCACGCAAACAGCATGGACGGCTCTGTGATATGGTTGGAGACCGGGGAGGAAATGGAAGTCGGAGACTTGGTAAAGTCAATTGTCATCGCCTCCGCGAATGACGCATGCGTCATGCTTGCGGAGCATATCGCGGGCTCCGAAGAGAAATTCGTCGGGCAGATGAACGCGAAAGCCGCCGATCTCGGCATGACCAATACCCATTTTGTGAACTGCGTCGGCTACGACGACAAGGAGCATTACAGCAGCGCCCGCGATATCGCCGTCATGGCGGCGGAGCTGCGGAAATACAACTATTTCGACGAGTTTCTGATGACCCGTCTCGACAGCGTCCGCACCGGAACCACCCGTGAGACCCAGCTTCTCAACACCAACAAGCTCATTACCTCCTACAACGGCATCACCGGTCTCAAGACCGGTACTACCGACGGGGCGGGCTGCTGCTTCTGCGCCACCGCAAAGCGCGGCAACATGGAGCTGACCGCGGTAGTTCTCGGTTGTGCGACCGACGAGGACAGATTTGCCGCCGCAAGGAGTCTGCTCGACTACGGCTTCGACAACTACGAGCGCGTCACGCCCCGTCCCGATGTGGCGGAGCTCACAGAAATACCCGTCGAGGGCGGTGTAAAGAGCGGTGCGGATACTCGCTTCACCGAAATTCCCGAGATGATACTCGAAAAGGGCAGCGGTTCCCGCATAAAGTACCATTACAGCCGTACCGAATCCATTGCCGCTCCCGTCGCCAAGGGGCAGGTGCTCGGCTATGTCACCATGACCGTCGATGATGAGGTCATCGGAACCGGCAAGATAGTCGCCGCGGAATCCGTCGCCGAGCTCGATTTCCTTACCTGCCTCGGGTACATAGTCCGTGCGCTTTTCACGTTTTAGGGCGCATGACGTCGCCTGGCGGCGATAGGGTCGCTGGCGCTCGAGACTGGGGGAGAAACCTTTTCTGAGGAAAAGGTTTCTCCCCCAGACCCCCCTCTTCCAAAAGACTTTTAATTGCTTCGCGCTGAATTCGTTATTCCCTGCCATATGGCGGGGATTTTTTATTTGCACAGAAAAGTCTTGCATTTTCCCCCGTTTTATGGTAATATATACTTGCGACATAAAATCTGAATAATTTCACACTCTGCGCTGTACAATACCTCACGGTAAATGTACAGGCTCTTTTCCTACAGCGCTTTTTGTGGAATTAGGTTGAAAGATTTTGTGTCGCAGCAAATCTGAGCTATGTATTTTTACGGGGTGCGTGGCTCAATTGCTGCGCACTTTTTGATTAAACGGGGAGGAAAGACAAATGACACGGGGATTTACAATGCCGATGTTTGTGGCGGCTGTCGGAGCTGTGTTCGTCGGTGTAGTATTGTGGGAGATATTACATATCCTTATGGCGCTGTTTTGTCTGCCGCTTTTCGGGCTGCAGTGCGATGAGCTGTCAAAATGGACGTTTGGGTTTAAGCGGGCTAACGGAAGGCTCTGTAAAGCCGATCTGCCGTTTGCGGCATTTGTACGGTATGTTCCCGCGGTAAATGACCGAGCGGGCAAAGAAGTTGATATCGACAAGGCGCACCTGAAATTTATGCTTTTCAGGATAGCGGTCAAAATAGTTCTTACCGTCATTCTCATTGTAATGATAGACCCGGACTGGTCGATGATCGGAAACGCATCAGCGTCTATGGGCGAAACCTTCAAGATCTTTTTCTGTATTCTATCGTTCGGAGCTATACTGAATGATCTGATAATGGTCGTGAAAAACGGAATGAACCGTACAAATGGGCTTGGTTCATATATACAGCAGGTAAGGACAGCTTTGAAAAGCGGAGCGGAATTTCAGCAAATCCGGCTTCTGCCGCCCGAACAGCTTGTGTTTGAGGACGCTCCTTCGGAAAACGAAATGACCGTTTATCTGACATATTACTGCACATATCTGCTTGCTCTCGGGCGAATATCTGAAATGAACGCTCCCATACACCGGCTGACCGATATGCTGCGGAAGGGTGGGTTCAATCAAAGCTGCGGTGCTTCATATCTTATGCTTATCTATTATTATTCGTGGATAGAGCGAGATGAGGAATACGCGAAAAAATTCTACGAGAAGGCAGCCAGTGAGCTTGCGACCGATATCGGAGCAAACGCCAGACGCTCTCTCGCATACTATGCCTACGGAATACAGCACGATACGCAGAAAGCGAGATTTTTCCTTGATAAAGCAAAGGCAGCGATAGACAGATATATGCCCTCGGAAGCCGAGAACAAGCTGGAGCACAGACTGATCGACGAGCTTGATATAGTTCTCCGTAATGAACAATAAAAACAATCCCCCGTTCGAACGAACGGGGGATATTTCTGTTATCATATTTTCATAAGCCGCACTGCCTGTCTCCGCTGCAAGGCGAAGCGGTTGCTCTTTCCGGAGGGTGGGAGGGGTCAAGGGTGGTCTCCCCGCTGGGGAGGTGGCGACGAAGGAGCCAGAGGGGCTGACCGACAGAGGGAGGGAACCCACTTTCTCTCTGAGAAAGTGGGTTCTCTTCCTCCCCTTGGCGGCGTAAGCCGCTGGCTCGAGCGCAGCGACCACTCTTACAGATTTTTCAGCGCCGCGATAGACTCTTCTATCTTTGCCATTTTCTCCTGCGCCTTAGCGAGCTTAGCCTTCTCGGCTTCTATCTGCGCGGCGGGAGCCTTTGACAGGAAGCCCTGATTATTCAGCTTGCCGCCGAGGAAGCTGAGATCCTTTTCGACAGCCTTTTTCTCCTTCTCGAGGCGTGCGAGCTCCTTCTCCGCGTCAACGAGCTCACCGAGCGGCATGAATATTCTCGCGGCTGAGGTGACAGCGGCAGCCATATTGGCGGTATTGTCGACCTTATCGGCGATCTCGACGCCCCCGGCACCCGCGAGCTTTTCGAAGAATACCGCACAGGATCCGAACAGCGCCTTTTCGGAGGTCTCGATGTGCATGGTGACCTTCTTTGAGGGCGGAACATTGAGCTCGGTCCTCTTGCCGCGGACTGCCTTGATAGCGTCGATTATCTTTGTGAAGTCGGATTCCTCGGCGGAGAAATCGAGCTTTTCGTCATATTTGCTCCACTCGGAGATCATGATGCTCTCCGCTTCACCGGCAACGGGCATGGACTGCCATATTTCCTCGGTGATGAAGGGCATGAAGGGGTGGAGGAGCTTGAGGATATCGCGCATAACGTACACGAGGACATTCTGCGCGGCTCTCGCGGTGTCGCCGCCGGCGGCGATACGGGGCTTTGTGAGCTCGATGTACCAGTCGCAGTAGGTATCCCAGATGAAGTCGTAGAGCTTGCCGAGAGCGATGCCCAGCTCGAAGCTCTCGATGTTGTCGGTAACCTCCTTGACGAGGCGGTTGCAGCGGGAGAGTACCCACTTATCCTCGATAGGAAGCTCCGCGGGGAGCTCCGGCTTCTCCATATCCTCGGGAAGGTTCATGAGGATATAGCGAGAAGCGTTCCACAGCTTGTTTGCGAAGTTGCGGGCGGAGGTGACCTTCGCCTTTGTCCAGCGCATATCATTTCCGGGGCTGTTTCCGGTGACGAGCGCAAACCGCAGAGCATCCGCGCCGTACTCGTCGATTATCTCGAGCGGGTCAACGCCGTTTCCGAGGGATTTGCTCATCTTACGTCCGAGCTCGTCACGCACGAGTCCGTGTATCAGAACGTGCTCGAAGGGCTTCTGACCTGTATGCTCGAGGGCGGAGAATATCATTCTCGATACCCAGAAGGAGATGATGTCATAGCCCGTTACAAGGGTATTTGTGGGATAGAAGTATTTGTAGTCCTCCGTCTCATGCGGCCAGCCGAGGGTCGAGAACGGCCACAGCGCCGAGCTGAACCATGTGTCGAGTGTATCCTCGTCCTGCTTCATGGGCTTGCCGCACTTCGGGCAGACGGTGACGGGAGCTTCGCTGATGACCTCATGCTTGCAGTCCTCGTTCGTGCAGTAGTAAGCGGGGATACGGTGACCCCACCACAGCTGACGGGAAATGCACCAGTCGCGGATATTCTCCATCCAGCGCAGGTAGCTGTTCTCGAAGTGCTTGGGGACGTACTTGAGCTCACCGCTCTTTACCACGTCGATAGCGGGCTTTGCGAGGGGAGCCATTTTCACGAACCACTGCTTCGAGCAGCGGGGCTCGACAACGGTGTGGCATCTCTGGCAGGTGCCGACATTGTGGACGTGGGTCTCTACCTTTACAAGAAGTCCCTCCGCCTCGAGGTCTGCCACCATAGCCTTGCGCGCCTCATATCTGTCCATTCCGGCGTACTTGCCGCCGTATTCTTTGTTAATTGTAGCGTCGTCGTTCATGACGTTGATTATCGGCAGATCGTGGCGCAGACCCACCTCATAGTCGTTCGGGTCATGTGCGGGAGTGATCTTTACCACGCCGGTACCGAAATCCATTTCAACGTATTCGTCAGCTATGACGGGTATCTCTCTGTCGGTGAGCGGGAGCTTGACCGTTTTGCCGACGATATCCTTGTAGCGCTCGTCGTCGGGGTGCACCGCTATAGCCGTATCGCCCAGCAGCGTCTCGGGACGTGTGGTAGCTATCTGAACGAAGCCGCTGCCGTCAGAGAGCGGATAGTTGATGTGCCAGAAGTGACCCTCCTGCTCCTCATACTCACACTCGATATCGGAGATAGAGGTCTTGCAGCTCGGGCACCAGTTGATTATGCGTTCGCCATGGTAGATGAGCCCCTTCTTGTAGTAGTCGATGAATACCTTCTGAACAGCCTCGGAGCAGCCGTCGTCAAGGGTGAAGCGCTCCCTTTCCCAGTCGCAGGACGAGCCGAGCTTCTTGAGCTGGTTCTGTATCTTTCCGCCATACTCATGCGTCCAGTCCCACGCGCGCTCGAGGAAGCCGTCGCGGCCTACATCGTCCTTTGTCAGACCCTCGGATTTCATCTTTGCCACGACTTTAGCCTCGGTAGCGATAGAAGCGTGGTCGGTGCCGGGGAGCCACAGCGCGGAATATCCCTGCATCCTCTTCGTGCGGATAAGGATATCCTGCAGAGTCTCGTCAAGCGCGTGACCCATGTGGAGCTGTCCCGTAACGTTCGGAGGCGGGATAACTATGGTGTAGGGCTTCTTTTCCGGGTCGCGCTCGGCGTGGAAGTACTTCTTTTCCTCCCAGTTCTTGTAGATGCGCTCCTCGAAGTCCTTCGGGGAGTAGGTTTTTGCGAGATCCTTTTTCATTTGTTGCGTCCTTTCTTATATATGCAGTTTATCATAGAGTTCTTCACTCGGGTCAACAAGTATGGTCTTGTTATTGACGAAGATCACCATTCCGGGCTTAGCTCCGTTCGGCTTCTTTACATACCGCGCGAGGGTGTAGTCCACGGGTATTTTCGTGCCGTTCCTGCCCTTCGAGCAGGTCGCGGCGAGCTGAGCCGCCTCGACTATGGTGCTGTCGGGAATTTCGGCGCCTTCCGCGCGTATGATGACGTGCGACCCCGGTATATTCTGCGTATGCAGCCACATATCGTTAGGCAGCGCGGTCTTCAGCGTCAGCTTGTCGTTCTGGAGGTTGTTCCGTCCGACGAGTATCTCAAACCCGTCGCTCGACCGGAATTTCAGCGGCGGCAGTGCCTTCGGAGCCTTTGCGTTCTTCTCGGTCTTTGACGAGCGGACATACCCGGTCTCGATAAGCTCCCGCTTTATCTCGAAGAGCGCCGCTTCGCTGCCTGTGCCGCTGCCGACTCGCGAAGCGGCGTCGAATACGCTGTCGATATACGCGAGCTCTTTCTTGTCCTGTTCGATGAATTTCGTCAGCATTTTCTCGGCGGTATCGAGCTTTTTGTATTCGGAGTAGAATTTCTGCGCGTTCTGCGGGGGCGTGAGCCGCACATCGAGCTTGACTGTGACAGTCCCGCCGTTGACATAGTCCTCCGCGACCAGCTCTGTCATACCCTTCTGCACCCGATACAGGTTTGCGCTTAAAATATCTCCCTGAAGCTTGTAGCTGTCCTTCTCGGAGCAATGCTCAAGCTCCTGTTTATGTGTTTCGAGCTTTCGTGAGATACGCTCGTAGATCGTCATTATGGTTTTCAGCATGTCGCCGGAGCGCTGCTTCACTCTGTCGGCGGAGGCTCGTTCTCCAAAGAACTTGTCGAGCAACGCCGACGGGCTCTCAAACGGTGTCTCGGTCATTTCCGCGCCGTACTGCTCCACCGGCACGAAGCAGAAGTCCTTGGGCTTGCCGCCCTTTTCGCTCACCATGGTACAGCCGTCATACGCGCCGATATGAGCCGCGCTTTTTCTGAGGAAGAACACCAGCTTATCGAGCCTGTCCTTATCGAGGTCGCCGACGAGAGCGTCGGTATCTCTCGCGGCGCTGTAAGCGCACTCCCGCGCGAATATCGGGGAGATCCCCTCGAACAGCGACATCAGCGCTTTTGCGAGCCTTTGCCCCTTAAAAGGCTCCAGCCGCTCACCGAGGGTACCGAGGTCGCAATCCGTCAAATTCAGTCGTTCCTCCCTCGGCGGCAGCTCATACACCACATTCGGCAGCACCCGCCGTACCGACGAGATATCGTCGGTCACGCGCTTCACGCTGTCGATGACCCTCCACACGCCGTCGCGCTTTGTCATCAGGATAATGTTGCTGTACTTGCCCATTATCTCGGCGGCGATGCGGTTTTCGCACATATCGCCTATCTCATTGACGCACTCGAAGTCGAAGTTGATTATCCTCTCGAGCCCGTCCTGCGATATCCCCGTGAGCTTTCCCGCTCCGAGAGCCTTTCGCATGAGCATACAGAACATCGGCGGCTGCTTCGGGTTTTCTGGCGTCTCCGCCGTGAGGCACACCCGCGCCGACATTGTATCGGCGGACATCAGTATCTTCTCTGTCCCGCCGAAGGTGCGCAGCGTAATGATGATCTCTTCCCGTGAGGGCTGGTGTATCTTGTCCACTCGCGCGCCTATTAAGTTTTTATCTTCCATTTCCCGCACTACGCAGTGCAGAAACGCGCCGTCAAGGGACATTGTGCAGTTTCCTCCGTTCTTTTTGGTCGCTTGCGCTCGAGTGGCGCCTGCGGGCGCAGGTTTAGCCGCTTACGCTCGAGTGAAAATTTTAGAGAAGTCGCTGGCGCTCGAGTGCCTCCGGCGGCAAGCCCTTTAAAAAGGGCTTGAGCCTAAACTGAGTACCGTCTGTTACGTCCTGCTTTT
>CAJOMV010000099.1 GCA_905235805.1 uncultured Ruminiclostridium sp. | reverse complement strand
TTCAAAGGTGGTCTCCCCGCTGGGGAGGTGTCACCGCAGGTGACAGAGGGGCTGACCGACAGATTGCCGCCGGAGGCACTCGAGCGCAAGCGACCTACTCGAGCGCAAGCGACCCACTTGTGCGCGAGCGGCATATCAGAGCTTTTCGGAGAGCTTATCGTAGAGCAGGACGGCGGAGGCTTTGACCTCACGCTTGGCGAAGATACCGAGCTCACTGAACTTCACAGCCTTTTCGGCGAGATCCATGCCCTCACGGGGATCCTTGGAGGCTTTGGCAAGCTCGAGGTAGGACATGGCGAGGACTGCGCACGCCTCGTCGTAAACTATACTTCCGCTTTCTGCCTGCGGGAGGGCGTTCTCGATAGCTGTCTTATAATCGCCGCGCTTGAAGGCGTTCTTCATGCGGGTGAGATCGTCAATTTCCTTGATAGCGGAATTCTCGCTCTCGTCTGCCACCTCGAGCTCATCGGGCAGCAGGTAATTGACGGGGAGCTGCAGCACCTTCGCAAGATAGGTAAGGGTCTTGACCGAGGGGGTCGCATTGCCGCTTTCTATCTGGCTGAGCATATTACGGGTGATGAAATCCCCCACCACGTCGGACTGGGTCATCTTTCGCGCGAGACGCGCTTCCTTTATTCTTTTTCCGAGCTCTGCGGAATCCATATTCCCGCCCTCCTTTCTTTGATATATACCTTTGTTTTACCGCCTGAACCTTACGGCTGTACCGTAAGCCATTATCTCCGCGGCGCTCTGCATAACGGCGGAGGTCGCGTAGCGTACGCCCACTATCGCGTCTGCGCCAAGGGCGGACGCTTCGATAGTCATACGATCTGTGGCGACCTGTCTCGCTTTGTTCATCATCTCGGTGTAGTCCTTGAGCTCGCCGCCGACGAGGGTCTTGAGGCTCGCGCCGAAGTCGCGGACGAAGTTGACAGTCTGGATAGTGCTTCCCTTTACAAGACCGAGCATTTCTATGTCGGCACCTGCGATGAATTCCGTTGTGACGAGTAACATAATGATTCCTCCTGTCCTTTACCCAAATAGTAAATCTTATTTACTTACGATTGTATCACATTGTTTGCAAAATTGCAATAGCTTTCTTGCGATTTTTTCATTTTCGTCACTTTGTTCAAAACGGGCTTAATTCGATTGTACAGTATCACGATTTTGAAAAAAATAGCGCTAAAGCATTGACAGCGGCGAAAAATGTGGTATAATTTAAGTAAATAAAATTTACGCAAGAGAACGAGAGGAGTGTGGCGTATGGAATGGTTCAATGAATGGTGGAACGGACTCGAATTGTTCGAGCAGATAATGTACTGCGTGGCTATACCCGCTACGCTCATACTGCTCATACAGACCATTATGATAATACTCGGGTTCGGGCATGACGGCGCGGGAGTAAATCCCAGCGATACCTCGGGTATAGAAGGACTTGACGGCGACGTGAGCTTCGATACCGACATAAGCTTGGACGCTGATGCCGGTACGGATTTCTCGGACGGCGGCGATCCCTCCGACGTCAATACCGAGATACACTACGGCGACGGCAGCAGTCCCGGAGATATCGGCACCATGAACTTCTTCACGGTGCAGGGTATCATCACTTTCCTGTGCGTGTTCGGGTGGGTAGGCATAGCGACATACACGATGAGCAGGAACACGGTGCTTGCGGTCATACTCGGACTGGTGCTGGGACTTGCGGCAATGTACGGTGTCGCTAAGCTGCTGTGGGTCTCCAAGAAGCTCGCGCAGAACGGCACTCTCAACGTCAAGAACCTGCTGGGCGCGTCGGGAACTGTGTACCTCGTGATACCGGGCGACGGCGAAAACCGCGGCAAGGTGAACGTGGCAAGCGGCGAAAGGCTCGTGGAATTCGACGCTATCACCGACGGCGGCGAGGCACTGCCGGACGGTACGCCGGTGAGAGTAATAGATATCCGTGCCGGGAATGTGCTGGTAGTGGAAAAGATATGATACGGAGGAGCTTATGGAACTGATCGATTTTCTGTTCGTCGGAGCTGTAGTACTGATAATCATATTGGGCATGGTGTGCATACATATCTTTCTTCCCAAGGAGAAGGATTTCGACGACAAGCACGCCCATTCCTACCGTATCATGTACCGCGACGGCTCGTACTCGATCACCCATAAAAAAGCGGCCTTCGGAGAGAATTTATACTCCCTGCGCAGCAAATACTTTTATATACAGAAGTCGCCGTTCACGGTCCAGGCATTCTGCGATGAGGGCGTGGGAAAGGACGGAAAGACCTACCGCGCCGCGGCGGAAATAACGGTGTACTTCCCCGAGGACAATCTCCAGATATTCGCCCCCACCTTCCACGGGGTGAATGAGGAGGGCATAATCGAGACTATCTCGGAGACAGCCTGCGCGGTGCTCCAGGAGGCAGTCGAGAAATACGACGGAAGCGAGCCCTTCGACGCGTTCTGCAAGAAGGTCGCCGACGAGAAGATGAAGCTGTTCGGGCTTATCGTGATGTCAATAAAAAATCTGAACGTCACGAAGATCGGCGGCGAGGAAAAGGAAAGCAAATAAAGGTAAATGATCGGCGTGAGCCGTTTATTATAAACCAAACAAGGAGGAAATAATTATGGATCCCATTATCATCGTTGTGATAGCAGTGGTCGTTATCATTCTCTTCGCACTGATCGCGGGTATTCTTTCGAGATACCGCAAATGTCCGTCCGATAAGATACTCGTTATCTACGGTAAGGTCGGGAGCGACAAGAGCGGTCAGGCAAGGAGCGCACGCTGCATACACGGCGGCGCGGCATTCATCGTGCCGATAATCCAGTCCTATCAGTATATGGACCTGACGCCTATCTCGATAAACGTCGATCTGCGGAACGCGCTGTCCAAGCAGAATATCCGTGTTGACGTTCCTTCGAGCTTCACAGTCGGCATCTCCACAGAGCCCGGCGTAATGCAGAACGCGGCAGAGCGTCTGCTCGGACTCAAGATGCAGCAGATACAGGAGCTCGCAAAGGACATCATCTTCGGTCAGTTGCGTCTCGTCATCGCGACAATGGAGATCGAGGAGATCAACACCGACCGTGACAAGTTCCTTATCGCGGTATCGAACAATGTTGAGATAGAGCTCCGCAAGATAGGTCTCCGCCTCATCAACGTAAACGTTACGGATATCAGAGACGAGTCCGGTTACATCGAGGCTCTCGGTAAGGAAGCAGCCGCTAAGGCTATCAACGACGCGAAGAAATCCGTTGCCGAAAAGAACAGAGACGGCGCGATCGGTGAAGCGAACGCGAACCGTGACCAGCGTATCCAGGTAGCGGCAGCGAACGCAAGCGCTATCGACGGTGAAAACTCCGCGAAGGTAGCGGTCGCACAGTCCGAGGCGACAAGACGCTTCAAGGAAGCTGAGGCTGACGCCAAGGCCGCAAACGACGCGAAGGTCGCTATCGCACAGACCGGCAGAGACGGTGAGATCGGTCAGGCAAACGCTCTGCGTGACCAGCGTGTACAGGTAGCCGCAGCCGACGCAAAGGCAGTCGAGGGTGAGAACTCCGCAAAGATCGCGGTGGCTCAGTCCAACGCGGCACGCCGCGAGAAGGAAGCGGAAGCCCTCAAGCTTGCAACAGCAGCCGAGGCAGTTCAGGCGGCAAAGGCTCGCGAGGAATCCTACGCAGCCCAGAAGCTCGCCGAGGATCAGCGTGCCGAGCTCGAGATGTCCACCCAGAAGGCTGACATCATCGTAAAGGCACAGATCGCCAAGGAGCAGGCTCAGATAGCCGCAGAGGCAGAGGCTGAAGTCCTCCGCCGCAAGGCTAAGGGTGAAGCGGACGCTATCTACGCGAAAATGGAAGCGCAGGCAAACGGTATGCGCGAGATACTCCAGAAGCAGGCGGAAGGTATGCGTGAGCTCGTCAACACAGCGGGCAGCGCGGATGACGCAGTAAAGCTGATACTCGCGGACAAGATGGAAGACCTGATGCGTATTCAGGTGGACGCTATCAAGAATATCAAGATCGACAAGGTCACCGTCTGGGACGGCGGCTCGAACGGCAAGGACGGCAAGAGCTCTACCGCAGATTTCATCAGCGGTCTGTTCAAGTCCGTTCCCCCTCTCGGAGAAATGTTCGATCAGGCAGGTATGAAGCTCCCCGAATACCTCGGCTCCCCCATCGAGGCTCCCTCAGTAGAAATAGCAGACTCCCCCAAGCCTACAGATACGGCAGAATAAGTAACATCAAGCCCGTCGTTCCGCAAGGAATGACGGGCTTTGTTGTTGGTCGCTTGCGCTCGAGCCAGCGGCTGGCGCCGCCAAGGGAAGGAAGAGAACCCACTTTCTCAAGGAGAAAGTGGGTTCCCTCCCTC
>CAJOMV010000098.1 GCA_905235805.1 uncultured Ruminiclostridium sp. | reverse complement strand
TTAAGGTTGTTTAATGCTGATGATGTTTATAAATCTGCTGTAACCAATCTTTAACTTTGGAAAACTTCTTTATTAACAATTACCTATATATGACAGTCTTTTTGGATTTGTGTGACGGAATGCGCGTATTTTTTGTCTTTATATGTAGGAATATAATGAGGGGAGGAGCACAACAAGATGACAGACAAGAAGATAGTAGAGCTGTTTTTTGCGCGCTCCGAGGACGCGATAAGCGAGACGGACAGGAAATACGGCAGCTACATTCGGGGACTTGCGATGTCGGTGCTGGGGAATGCGCAGGACAGCGAGGAATGCGTGAACGACGCCTACATGAAGCTGTGGGAGACTATCCCGCCGCAAAAGCCCGCAAAGCTCGGTGCGTTCGCGGCGAAGATAGTGCGCAATATCGCGCTCAATACCGTGACCCGGCTCTCCGCGCTGAAGCGTGGAGGGGGAGACGGCGGAACGCCCTTCGACGAGATAGCGGAGTGCCTTCCGTCCGCCGAGAGCACCGAGCGCACCGTGGAAAACCGGGAGCTCGCCAGAGTGATCGAGCGCTTCCTCGGCACTCTCGGACGGGAAAAGCAGCTCATATTCATGAAAAGATACTGGTATTTCGAGAGCGTGTCCGATATAGCGCGGGAAATGAACGTCAGCGAGAGCAAGGTCAAAATGTCGCTGAAACGTACCCGGGACAGGCTCCGGGAATTTCTAAGGAAGGAGGGTGTGGAGATATGACAGCGAGAGAGATGAGATTTATGCAGGCTCTCGGCGAAGTGGACGTGAAGCTTGTGGAGAGAGCCGCGCCGTGGAAAAGCCGCCGCAGCGCAGAACCTGCGGACGGGAATGTCCGCACGGGCTGGTGGAGCGGCGCGAAGTACGTCATAGGCGGGATAGCCGCGGCGGCTGTGCTTGCGGCGGGCGCGGTAATGCTCCACGGCATTCTCGCGGACGCCCCCGCACCCTATCAGCCGGGGAATACCGGAGCCCTGACAGGGGGTTCGGAGAGCGGTACAAGGGTGATAGAGACCTCGGTGACACCTGCGGAAACCTTCCCCGAGCCGCTGATAGACTATGTCGGGGACATACAGACCTTTACACTGCCGGATAATACCGAAATGCCGGAGCACTACGCGGATAAGTATGTGTTTAAGTTCACCTACCTGCCCTCCTCGCTCACCGAGCTCGCATACAAAGAGCCGTTCAGACTGTGGCAGGAGCAGAAAGAGGCGGAACGCATATCCATGGGGGCTTACTATGAGCCGATAACTCTGTACTCGTTTCTCAAGAAGTTCGGTATCTCCGACGCGCAGCTCCGCACCACGACCCTCTACCCCGACTGGATAAACGACGAGGATATCGACATTCTCTATTCCGGGGACGAGGAGCTTATCATGCGCACCTACAAGTCCGACTGGACGATAATGCACGACGGAATGCTGTTCACGCCCCGGTGGCTCTACGAGATGAGCGTTTACGAGTATATGAACCGCGGACTGCCAAAGGACGAAGTGAAGGAGCTGGCGCTGAAAATGCAGTCCCTCCCCTTCACGAACGACGCATGGGAGCATTTCTGCGAGAAGGTGGAGGACTATATCGGGGAACCCCTCTCCGACACGCAGCGCCTGCGGACGGAATACCGCTCGGAGGAGATAGACGGCGTGTATGTACGGCTGAAGGTCAACGAGTATTCCGACGGGGACAGTGTTTCCCTCGGCTGGCACAATATCGAGCTGATGAACGGCAAACAGCGTATCGGCGCTTACGCGGCAATGTCGGAGCAGTCCGAAGATACCGGGCTTTCCTATCCGGCGGGCGGTACCGTGACGCTTGGTCTGCACAGGTCTGAAACGCGCGTCAACTACGATACCGGTAATTATAAATACCTTGCGGTATTTGCCCTGCCCGCCTTTGACGGGGGATATTACGCGACGCTGTACTGGTACGACGGCGAGAAAATGTACATGATATTTGAGCCGGAATACAAGGTGAACTCCGCCGATGATATCACGCTGGAGCCGACGAACGTTATCCGCATACAGTCCGCCGACGGCGAGGTGTCGTACTATACGATATACGAGACGATGTGCAGCGTTGAGAAGCTCGAGAACACGGAGGACGGTCTGTACACGCTCCCCGAGCCGCGGGAGACCTTCAAGATAGGCGTGGAGACCACCGGGCTCGGTACGCTCGAGGACCAGTTCGACCTTCCGCAGGTATATTGCACGGGAATAAATCAGGCGTACGCAGAAGCGTACGCCGTGAGTGCTGATGAATTTTCTTTTGACGCGCTGAAAGCGGAGCTTGACAAACACAATGACAGCAAAGTATATATAGAAGGTACAGAAGCGCTGTCGGAGTTCGTACGCGGAGACGGGAGCCTTGATACGGATAAGCTCCGGGAGGACTGCAAGTCCACGAAGCTGTACTATTTCCTGAATGACACGGTCGCTTTCGAAGACTGTCTCTATGTGAGCAATGAGCTGATCGTTTTTGCAGATGAGTACCGTGTTCATGTGTTCCTCAGCACACAGTTCGCCCTGAATATGTTCTTCTGTCCGGATATACGGACGAACATTTACTGGCTGTGGAGACTGTACGGGAGCCGTCCCGACCTTCTGGAGACACTGCGCGCAAGTGTCATCTATAATCCCGAGAGCAAGGGCTACAGCACTCTGAAGATATATGTGGACGATACCACCTTCCCCATTATCCGTCCGATGATAGAATCCTACGGAAGTCCGAGATGCTGCCAATATTACAGTATCAGCTATAATAAAGTCTATACGATGTACTGAATGTTCCCCGCCTGCTTCATAAGCTCGTCTATCGCTTCGCGGGTGCCTATACCCTCGGAGAATGCCGTGGCGGCGCCCGCAGCGAGACCGAGCACCAGCGCGTAGCCGTAGCCCTTCTCATATCCCGCGAGAAATCCCGCGACCATGGAGTCGCCGGAGCCCACGGAGCTTACGGTCTTGCCGGTGAAGGCGGTGTGGAAGTGCTTCTGCCCGTTCTCGTCCAGCAGGAAAGCGCCGTTACTGCCCATGGAGACTATGACGTTGCGCGCGCCCATTTTCTGCAGCTCCGCCGCCTTTTCCTGTACCTCGTTCACGTCGTTGATATGCTTGCCGAAGATAGCGGAGAGCTCCTCCACATTCGGCTTGACGAGGAAGGGCTTGTATTTCAGCACATTCGTCAGCAGCTCCTTCTCCGCGTCCACCACAACCTTGATATCCCGGTCCGCGAGCCGTTTTATCAGCATTTCGTAGGTGTCGGCGGGCAGGCATTTCGGAATGCTCCCCGCCAGCACGATAGTATCCCCGTCTCTGAGCATATCTGTCTTTGCGATGAGCCGCGAGAGCGCGGTGCTGTCAATGTCGGGACCGTTCGCGTTGAGCTCCGTCACCTCATGCTCGTCGGCTATCTTGACGTTTATGCGGGTCATGCCGTTTTTCAGGCGGATAAAGTCGGTGCGCACTCCCATGGCGCATACGCCGCTCTCGAGCTCGTCGCCGGTAAAGCCCGCGATAAATCCGAGGGCAGTGTTCTCGACCCCGAGCCGCGACAGCACGATGGACACATTTATACCCTTGCCGCCGTAAATCATCTTCTCGCTCACGGAGCGGTTGACATTGCCGTGCTGCACCTGCGGGAACTGCATAAGGTAGTCGATCGCCGGATTGAAGGTCACTGTATATATCATCTGTATTCTCCTTTTGCTTATATGTTACCCCGCACAGGTTCGCCTATGCGGGGTATTTGTTATTTGATATCACGCTTTGTGCGTACACGCTTTTCCTTGCCGCCGCTCCGTCGAATGAGGAGCGCGCAGCCGAGCGCCGCTGACGGTATGCCGATGAACAGCAGTGCTCCCGTGCCGGGATTGAGACGTCCGGTGCCGCCGCTGTAGCCGCTGCCGTTTCCGCTGTTCCCGCTGCTGCCGTCCACGTTGCCGGGAACTATTATCTGTACGGTGGTGTCGGCGGGTATCTCGTCGGTCATCACATTTACCTCGCCCTCATCGTCGCCGCCGGTGGTTACCTCCTCCTCCTCGTTTATCGTCACTATCTCGCCGTCATCGGCAGTGACCAGGAACAGGTACGGGGAGAAGCTGGTAGTCTCGAACTGCACTCTCTTTACTCCGTTGATATCCTCTACGATGTTGCTCCGCAGGAGTATCGGGGAGCCGTCCTCGATGTGGTACACCCTGATATCGTCCATGTACGGTACGAGCAGCTCCGGCACGGGTACTTGGAGAGTCACGGTGCCGCTCGCCATAAGCCCGGGGTTTTCACGCCCGTTCTCGTCATAGAGGCTGATATCGAAGCCGTAGTAGTACGCCGTCTCGTCGCCCGCAAGGGACTGAGCGGCGCTTTCTGCCTGCGAGGAGGCTTCGTCGGTGTTTGACAGGCGCACTGTCGCGGGGGCTATGAAATTGCTCCGCTGCGTTATGAGGCGAACATTCTCGTCGCCTATTCCCTCGAGGCGGTTATCCACCGTGACGGAGATACTGCTTTCCGCGGGTATGGTCGTATCCTCCGGCTCGTCGTCCGAAGCGGGAGCGGCGGTGTCGAGGGTGACGGCGGGAGCGGTTGTCGTGGTGGTGGTCGTAGTGGCTCTTGTCGTGGTGGTGGTGACGGTGGTCACTCTCGGCTGTGTGGTAGTCGTCTCGGGAGCCGCCGTAACGGGAGCCGTGGGAGTCGTGGCTGCGGGGGTGGTCTCACGGAGCCTGTATGATACGAAGATATTCACGTCGCTGCCGTGGACTCTGTAGACCGCGCCGTTCGTGAAGGGCTCATCGTTTATCGAGATATGGTCGATGACATATCCGTCGGGTGCCGTCGCGGAGATAGTGAGCTCCTCGTCGTTCTGCACCGTGGACGGCGGTATTATGACCCCGGAGCGGGAGCGCACCGAGATATTGTCTATGCTTGCGTAGTAGATGTCTGCGGAGAAGGTCACCCTGTACACCGAGCCGTAGGAGGTGAAGGGTATGCTGTTCTCGCGGGCGAACTGCTCGGCGTAGGTGCCGGTGTAGCCGTATATCGAAAGCGGGTCGTTCCTGAAAGCCGTGGAGGCTATGGATTCGGTGGTATTCGGGATTATCGCGACCGCGAGGTTCTGACAGTTTTCAAACGCGCTGGCACCGATATTTGTCACACTTTTGGGGAAGCTCACCGAGCTTATCGAGCTGCACTCCGAGAACGCGTATCGTCCTATGGAGTACACCGTCTCGGGCAGATTGAGCGGGGTAAGGCTCGTGCAGCGGTAGAAGGTGAAATCCTCGATACGGGTCAGCGATGCCGGAAGGGTGAGGGTCTTGAGCGCCGTGCAGCCCTCAAAGGCTCCCTCGCCTATGGAGGTCACGGTGCCGGGTATCACCAGCGACTCGACAGTGGCGCATCTCCTGAACGCATAGTTGCCTATGTATGTGAGCGAGGCGGGGAGCGTCAGTGTCTTCAGCACGGTGCAGTCCTCGAACGCGCTTGCGCCTATGGAGGTCACGGTAGCGGGGAGGTTGGCGGTGGCGAGGCTCGTGCAGCCCTTGAAGGCGCTC
Organism: uncultured Ruminiclostridium sp.; assembly: GCA_905235805.1. Classification (GTDB taxonomy): domain Bacteria; phylum Bacillota; class Clostridia; order Oscillospirales; family Ruminococcaceae; genus Ruminiclostridium_E. The sequence continues at coordinate 2,783 of CAJOMV010000098.1, read as the reverse complement.
TGGGAGATATCGGTCACGCCCGCGGCTATGCTTGCCGAGGTGAGCGAGGTGCAGTTCTGGAACGCTCCCGCTCCGATAGTGCGCACGCTCTGGGGAATGGAGACCGTGGTGAGGGTGGTGTTTTCGGAGAACGCGTCCGCGCCTATTGCCGTGACGGCGTATGTGCCGAGCGTGGCTGGGATAGCCACACCGCCCGCTGCCGTACCGGTGGGGGGAGTATACCCGACCACGCAGGCTTCGATATTGCCCGACACGGCGCTTATGGTGTAGTAGAAGCCGTTCTCGCTGAACTGGTACACATCTGCCGCCGCCGAGAGCGCGGTCATGCCTGTCCGCGGGACCGCGGGAACGCACAGCGTGACTGCCGCGAGCACCGCCGCGAGCTTCGGGAGAGCTCTCCTTATATATTTTTTCATATCTTTCATTTTATTCTCCGTTTTTCGGTAAAATGACCCGACATAATACTTCAACCTACATTATACAATAAAATATACGGTTTGTCAACATATTGTTTGATTTTTCCTTGTTCATACAGCATATTGAAGCAGCTCCCGGAATGTGTCAACGGCGCGGAGAAGCGGAACTTTTGTCAAATGCTCCAAAAGAACAGCCGATAAATGCCGCCGAATTGGGAAATGACACGAAAATAGCCCGTTCCGATTGACGAAAGGGCTGCGGGGGAATATAATAATATGTATATCAATTTAGTATGATTACAACGGAGGAAGCCATGAAACAGATAGAGGACAGAATAAACGGCGTCGTGAAGGAGCTGCTGAACGACTACGAGAACGGGCGTGTCATAGACGAGGTCAAGAGCTTCGACCACCCGGACAAGGACGTTATCACCGAGATACTCTTCAATATCCGCCGCATAATCTTCCCCGGATATTTCCGCAACAAGTCCTACCGCGTATATACAGTCCGCAACAATATCACGATGCTGCTGGAGGACACGATCTTCAAGCTTATCCGGCAGATATCCATAGTGCTCCGCTATGACGAGGAGCTGCGCGACACTCCCGAGCTGGAGCTCGCCAAGCGCGCCGAGGACATCACCTTTGAGTTCCTCGGAAAGCTCCCGAAGATACGCGAGTACATAGAACTGGATGTGGAGGCGTTCTTCAACGGCGACCCCGCCGCCTACAACAAGGACGAGATAATCTACTCCTACCCCGGGCTTTTCGCGATACTCGTGAACCGTATAGCGCACGAGCTGTTCCTGCTGAAGGTGCCGCTCATTCCCCGTATCATGACCGAGTATGCCCACAGCTGCACGGGAATAGATATCCACCCCGGCGCCACTATCGGAAGATATTTCTTCATCGACCACGGTACCGGCATAGTTGTGGGCGAGACCACCGAGATAGGCGACAATGTCAAGATATATCAGGGCGTGACCCTCGGCGCTCTCTCCACACGCGGAGGTCAGGTACTGCGCGGACACAAGCGCCACCCCACTATCGAGGACAACGTGACGGTGTATTCGGGAGCCTCCATTCTCGGCGGCAATACCGTCATAGGCAAGGGCGCCGTCATAGGCGGCAACGCGTTCATCACAAAGTCGGTGCCCGCGGGCGCTAAGGTGAGCGTGGTCAATCAGGAGCTCAGCATCAATTTCAGCGGAAACAATACCGTAGGTCAGGACGACAGCTGGTATTATGTGATATAACAGGAAGAGGCAAATGGAAGTACAGACAAGGGCAGAGGGGATAACCCGCTCGATAGTGCGGAAATACCGCAAGCCGATATGGGGGAAGTTCCTCGAGGGGATAAAGAATTACGAGCTGATACAGGAGGGCGACAGGATAGCCGTCTGCATTTCGGGCGGCAAGGATTCCATGCTCATGGCGGCGTGCATGAAGCAGCTCCAGAAGTACAGTCTCGTACCCTTTACGGCGGAGTATCTCGTCATGGATCCGGGCTACGCCCCACAGAACAGAAAGCAGATAGAGGACAACGCGAGAACTCTCGATATCCCCGTCAGGATATTTGAGAGCCGCATTTTCGACGCGGTGGAGAATATAGGGAAGAATCCCTGCTATATGTGTGCGCGTATGCGCAGGGGATATCTCTACAAGAACGCGCAGGAGCTCGGCTGCAACAAGATAGCCCTCGGGCACCATTTTGACGACGTGATAGAGACGATACTCATGGGAATGCTCTACGGCTCGCAGATGCAGACCATGATGCCAAAGCTCCACAGCGAGCATTTCCCCGGTATGCAGCTTATCCGCCCGATGTATATGATCCGCGAGGAGGATATCATAAGGTGGCGGGACTATAACGGTCTCGAATTTATCCAATGCGCGTGCAGCGTCACGCAGAATGTGGCGGTCAACGGTGACGGCGAGTCCGCCCGCGCCCGCGTCAAGAGCCTGCTGCGCACCCTCCGTGCCGAGGATCCTGCCGTGGATATGCACATCTTCCGCAGCGTCGAGAACGTCAACCTCCAGACCCTCATCTCCTACCACCTCGGCTCCGACTACCACCATTTCCTCGACACCTACAACGAGGGCAGAAACGTCCGCGGCACCGTTACAGCGGCGGAGGAAGAGTAGGTCGCTGGCGCTCGAGTGCCTCCGGCGGCAAGCCCTTTGAAAAGGGCTTGAGCCTAAACTTAATTGCTGCCGCCTGCAGCGGGCGGAGGCACTGCGTTTTTTGAAAGGTAAGAAAGTAAAAAGCCTGTTATTTCGCATTTGAAATGACAGGCTTTTTGCTGTCTTATTGCCGCAAATCTGTACTGCCTCCGCGGGGTGCATGGCGAAGCAATTGCTCTTTCC
>CAJOMV010000097.1 GCA_905235805.1 uncultured Ruminiclostridium sp. | reverse complement strand
GGGTCAAGGGTGGTCTCCCCGCTGGGGAGGTGGCGACGAAGGAGCCAGAGGGGCTGACCGACAGAGGGAGGGAACCCACTTTCTCCTGGAGAAAGTGGGTTCTCTTCCTTCCCTTGGCGGCGCCAGCCGCTGGCTCGAGCGCAAGCGACAAACTCGAGCGCCAGCGGCACACTTCACGGCAGAAAAAAGGCGATTGGCTGCAAAAATTTAAAAAAATTTCCAAAAACGCTAAAGTTTTGGGGAAATCTGCCGATATAATAAATGAGGCATAAGGGAATTATGCCGGCACGCGCGCAGGGAATGCTTTGGCAGAGGGCAGGAAACCGGACGCGGCAACAAAATTTCAAGGAGGAAAAGGCATGAGACTCATATTCCGTGCCGCACCTCGGGAAGAAAGGAATGATAGTGTATGAGCGGAATCAATTCGATCTATGACAGCTACTCTAACGCTCCCGTAAACGCAAGGTCTGCTTCCAAAGTGAAGGAGACGGCAAAAACCGACGAGTCCGCAAAGACTGCCGAAGCCGCTGCAAAGACAGCGGAAAAGACCACAGCCAAAAAGACAGACACCTTTGAGCGTTCGGCAAAGACAAATGCCAACACCTATACCAAGGGCGTAGCAACAGAGCACGCGGGCAAATCCGCCCTCAGCATCAAGAATGAGGGTATGAAGGATATGGTCGCACAGCTCCTCGGACAGGCAAAGTCCGGCGGCAGCAAGAACAGCAGCGGTCTCTCTATCGACTCCATACTCAAGAGCTATGGTGTCGATCCTATCGAGAGCGACGGTTCGGAGGACTTCTGGGGTGCGGAAAAGACTGCAAATCGTATCCTCGACTTCGCGAAAAACCTTGCAAAGAACGACCCCGACTCCTTCAAGAAGGTAAAGGACGCGTTCGAAAAGGGTTTTGCCGAGAGCGAGAAAATCTGGGGCGGAAAGCTCCCGTCTGTCAGCTATGAGACACTCGATAAAGTCCGTGCGGGCTTCGACGAGTGGGAGAAAGAGTTCAACACTCAGGCAGACGCCGTATCTACGCAGGCGGCAGCGCAGTAATACTGTCGCGGGCAGGCAAGCCCGAAATCATTCACCGACAGTATGACATCATCAGCGCTCAATTCGCGGACAACACCGTTCATTTCTGCCGTGAACAGTTCAGTCCGTTTTATCGAAGGGAAGTGATATTATGAGCGATATGAGCTTATTCTACTCGTCTATGAGCAGCGTTCTCAATCAGTGGAGTGATTTCCGCGTAAGCAGAAATCTGTACAAGTCCTATTTCGATATGCAGAAGACCAACGCAACCTCGGCTGCGAAGGAGGCTGCTGACAAGATCACCGAAAAGAAGGACGCCACAAGCACAAAGAGCACCGCTTACTCCGCTTCCAAAAACGACAAGCTCAAGACATACGCGGATAACGTTTCCTCCGCCGTAACAAATCTCGAAAGCGCGTTCAAAGCCGACGCCAAAACAGGCGAGGTCGACCGCGGCAAGGCATTCGAGGCGGCAAGCTCCTTCGTAGACAGCTTCAATGAGCTGTATTCTTCGACCAGAGGCTCAGGAAACTCTACCGTTTCCAATAAATCGGAATTTATCGCTAAAATGACCAGCGCTTATTCCAACAAGCTCAGTGATGTGGGTATCAGCGTGGGAAGCGACGGAAAGCTCTCTATCGACAAGGATACCTTCAACAGCGCAAGCACCGAGGATCTCAACAAGATCTTCGGCAAGAAGGATTCCTTCGCAAGCTTTATGTCCACACAGGCAAATGCCGTTTCCGCGTATTCGCAGACAGCGGCATACCTCGACACAGGTGCCACATACACAAGGACGGGCGCGGTTGCAAGCTCGTCAAACGCGTCAGCATTAAGCGGCGTACTTTATAATCAGTTATTCTGATGACCCCGATGATGTCATACGGCGCTCCCGCGGGATTTTTCCGTGGGGGCGCTTTTTGTCCGGGAAACGGCACAATTCGCGCGGAGGTAAGTTGACAATACAGCCGCGCTATGCTATAATCATATTCGGAGATGATGATATGACAGTAAGCTTTACGGGACACAGAGACGCATACTCGCCCGAACTGCAAAGAAAGCTCCGTGAGACGCTCGAGAGGCTTATCGCGGAGGGCGCCGACCTGTTCTGCGCGGGCGGCGCGGTAGGCTTCGATACTCTCGCGGCGGAAACGGTGCTCGAGCTGCAGGGAGAGTACCCGCAGATAAACTTAAGGCTCGTGCTGCCATGCCCTCCCGAGGCGCAGACCGCACGCTTCCCCGTTAAGGCGAGGGAGAGATACTACGATATCCTCCGCGCCTCCGACAGCGTCGAGACCGTTTCCCCGCGCTACACCGACGGCTGTATGAAGCTCCGCAACCGGCGGCTCACAGAGCTTGCGGACATCTGCGTCTGCTGCTACGATACGTCCCGCTTTTCCAGCGGCACCGGGCAGACTGTCAGAATGGCGGAAAGAAAGGGCATCAGGATAATCAATCTGTATTGAAACAGAACACAGGACCCCCTGCGCGTACGGCGCACTTCCGTATACGCAGGGGGTTTTTGCGCAAAAAAAGATCACCGGCTCATCGCCGGTGACCCCTTTTTTTCGAGTTCGGATCCGAATTCGGAAAAATTACTTTCTCTTCTTCGAAGTAACTGCCGCTGCTGCAGCGAATACTGCGAGAGAGCCGAGCGCAAGTGTAGTACCTGTGATCGGGTTCTTGTCGGAGCCATTACCGTTTACTGTAACGGTATTGTCATCCTTGCCGGTGTTGGAGGAACCGCCGTTGTTGGTCTTGGTATCGTCCTTTTCGTCGATCTCAACTTCACCAGCTGTCAGATCCACGTCAGTGATAACATACGCAGAAGCATGCGAAAGAAGTACGGATACAGTGTTCTTATTAACTGTTAAACCGTCCTGCTCCTCAACATCGCCGTCGTTTACATAGTAAAGACCAGCTTCGTCAAGATCGATCGCATCAAATGCGTCAGACGGAATGATTATCTCAAGGGTCATATGGAAATCACCCTTCTGTGCAGGCTCGATAATAACCGAACCAGCGGGAACCTCAACACCGTCAACAGTCTTATCCTCTGTCGGGATCGTGATCTTCATTGCAATATTGATCTGAGTAACTTCCTTGATCAGCGCGGGGTCGATAACGATCTCATAATCAGTATCGGAGTTCGGGTCGCTAACCTTGATAGTTACTGCAACATCGCCCTTTGCGATCACACCGATAGCAGCTTCTGTAACGATAACGTCGCCGTTGTCATCAACAGTTACTTCGATCGGCTTGCCATTCTTGATAGCAGACTCAACATCGGAAATGCCTATAATAGTAGCATTCTTAGCAGGGTCGGTCGCAGTTGCACCGTCAGTAGAGCCGGTGGAAGTGGACGAATCAGCAGGTACATAGTGAGGTGTCCAGCCGTAGTCAGCCGCGCTTGCGGAAACAGCAGCAGAAGCAACGATACCTGCAGCGATCAGAGATGCAATGAACTTCAGATTTAACTTCTTCATGGGAAAACTCCTCCTTTCTTCAATGATATATAATAACTCCCTTGCGGAAGGTATTACCATTTTTTGAGAATGTCGTCGATGAGCGAGTCATACGCCTGCCTTTTGTCGGCAGCCTCCGTGCTTTCACCCGGTGTCTCCGCAATGTCGGCGGGCTGTACGGGCTGCGCCGGCTTCGTCCGCTGCGGCTGTATGCTTTCCTTCGGCTCCGTCGGTACCGGCTCATCGCCTATCCCGAGGAAGCTCTTCAGGTCGGTCACATCACCGGTGCTTGCGGTAACATCATCGCTCCTGCGCTTATAGCGCTGTGGCTTGGCTTTTTTCTTCGCAGCGATCCTCTCTCCGGCGTTCGCCGAAGCTTCAAGCGGCTTCGGCGGCTGTGCCGTTGACCGCTCCGAGGCTTCTATGCCGAGGAAGCTGCTAAGATCGGGTGTTTCCGATCGTCTATCATTAACGCTCCCGCTGATCGGGGGCTGGGGTCTGGCTTTTTTCTTTTCGGCAGTTCTTGCGGCGTTTTCTTTCATCGCCCCGACTGTCTTGCTTATATTTCCTGTTACAGCTCCGGCAGCGCTTCCCAGCTTACCGCTCGTTGCCTTTGCCGCGCTTCCGAGCTTTTCGCCCGTCGCTTTTGCTGTGCTTCCGAGCTTCTCGCCCGTCGCTTTTGCCGCGCTTCCGAGCTTCTCGCCCGTCGCTTTTGCTGTATTTCCGAGCTTCTCGCTTGTAGCCTTTGCCGCGCTTCCGAGCTTTTCGCCGGTGGTCCTGACCGCTTTTCCTATACCGCTGCCCGCCGCTGTGACCGCCGCGATGAAGCTCTTACCGAGCTCCCGCTTTTCTCTCCGGGGCTCAACAGCTTCGTCCGCCGTCTCAATGACAGGAGCTTGTCTCTCGTCCGCGGCGATATAGTCTCCGGCTGCTTCGTCCGCCGCGCTTTCCTTCGCGTCGATACGCTGCTTCAGGAAGAAGCCGAGCATATATACCCCGAGGCTTATCATCACCAGCAGAGCCGCTATGGTACTCGGTGCTGTCTTTATCTTTGCGGCGACCGCGGAAAACGGATTGTCCACCAGCGCCGAACAGATCTTATTCAGCATCGACAGCCATTTGTCGTATTGCTTTACATTATCCCGCCCCGCGTAATACAGCGTATAGGTGTATGGGACAGTCCAGTATACAAAGGTGAATACCGCGAAGCCGAAGCGTCCGTCTCTTCCCGCAAACAACGAGCAGGACAGCCATATCACGACTATCGCCGCCGACATGAAGAGCAGGAAGGGCTCACGGATATTGCCGTGCTGTTCATACTGATACTCGTAGAAGTAGAAGGTCGATGTCAGCGCTGCCGCTATGCAGACCATTATACTTTCCGGGAGAGTATTCCTGCGGGCTTTCAAAAATATATCTATGGGACTGAGTTTCATTGTTCGGGCTTCTCCCACACTTCTACCGGGTCTACCCAGGGCGTATCGTCATAGATAGTCTGATACGGGTTGACACCGTTGTAGTTGTGACCTATCATATACCCATACATTCCCGTACACATCACCGTCAGCGCCGCCACCGAAGCCGTGCAGGCTGTCAGCGCTCTCCTCCTGCTGCTCCCGAACTTTTCCCCGCACCATTCGATCAGGCATTCCACAACTCTCGGGAGCAGTATAGCCGCTGCCGCGAGAAGGAACGGAAGCTCAAGTCTCCCGACCATGTTATGCTTGAGGCTTAAAAGCTCGATGTAGAAAGCGAAGAACATACAGTTGAGCCACACCCTGTTGAGGGGGTCCTTTTCCGTAAGCCGCTTCCTGAACAGGAACGAAAGCACGAAGCATACGCCGAAGTATATCGTATAGATGACCCAGCGGTTGCCCATGAGCTCGTGCTGACCCTCGTCCTCCAGCCCGTAGTTGTAGTACTTTGGGAGGAAGTGCTGTGTAATGAACTGTATCACCGGCCACGAGAAGATGAACACCAGAAGTCCGAGTCCCGAATAGATACCGAGTGTTACAGGAGTAAGCTTTATCTTGAGTATAAAATAGAAGGGTATCATCACCAGTGCCGACAGGTGGAAGCAGGAGGCGAATAGCACCACCAGCAGATACCTGAAGAACTGACCTGTCTTTATATACCTCATACCGAGGACTACTATGAAGCTTGCTATCATCTGGCGCATGAAGTTGAGGGAGTTGAAGTATAGCCCGAGGGTCAGGAAGAAGAAAACGCCGAGATAGGGTTTGTCACTTGTCTTGAAAAGTATTATCATCAGGGAGAGCGCGACTATGAAGGCATATCCCACGAACATCCACTGATAATCGGTAAACATCACATCGCCGAGCAGCTTCATCGGCATCGAAATGCCCTTCTCGAAGCGGAAATATCCGATCTCCTCGGCGTCCATTGAGAGAAAATCTATAAATGTCTGCGCGTACAGGTTGTAATCGAAGCCGGTGTATTTGCGTATCGCCGCGAAAACAAACAGCGCGGTGCCGGCTATGGAACAATAGACTGCTTTTCCTGTCCTGTTCCTGCAGAGCGGTATACCTATGAGCACCACAGCCGCGAGGAACACAAAATAAACTAACATATATCTCCTTAGGGTTCAAAGCGGCTTGCAGTCGAATATCATCTCCGCGTTGTAGTTGAGCCTTGAGAAGCAGCGGGAGGATATTTTCTTGCAGACAGCCTTTTCGGCGATATCCATATTCGGCGGTCTCGACGTCGTGTTATGGCAGTCGGTCCCCAGCAGGTGAGCCTGATTGTTCCGGAGCAGATCGTACATGAAGCCCGCGTGCTTCGAGAACATCCTGAAGTCCCCGGCGTTGAGCTGCACGAGCATATCCGAATCCATTATCTCACGGACACTGTCCTCGTCTGTAAAGTTGAGATATCTTTCCGCGTGAGCGAGTATCAGTCGTATATCGCGGGAAATCTCCCCGACGAAGCTCCTGAACTCATTTATGAATCTGCTTGTAAGGCGCTGATAGGGCAGCTCTATGAGCATATAGCCCGTATCGCCTATGCAGAGCTTGGTAAGGTCGATGTCCGCAAGGGACTTGGTATACAGCACCTCCGCGCCGTATTTCAGCTCCAGCCCGAGGTGATCTCCGACGGGGGCGAGCTGTTCAATAGCGCCTGCGCGCTTTTCGAGGAAGTGCTCGACTGTTTTTTCCTCCGAGAGGTAGAAATGCGGGGTGAGCATTATTTTCCCGATGCCGAGCTTCCGCTCCATTTCCAGCATTTTACGGGAGGTCGCTATATCGGGAGAACCGTCGTCTATACCCGGGAGGATATGGCAGTGTGTATCTACGAGCATGCGCATTTCCCTTCTAAACCCGTCCGAACCGCTTGACAAAAGGCTTCGAACGCCTCTGAACGGGCATTTGCTTACAATTATCCCTTTAGCGACATCATTATATCATATTTCGAACAGAAAAGTCAACGATTTTTTTATTTTTGACGAAAATTACTAAAATAATTGTTAACTATTACCAAATTAGTGAAAGTCGTTTTCACATTTTTCACACGTTATTGCACAATAATTTTGTAATAAAACAAATCGGATATACCGCCCGTATATTATACCGCATAATATACATCGGCTGACGGCACATCACCGCCAGCCGCCGAAAGCGTATTATTCCTTCTCGAGGAACTTGTATACGACAGCCGCCAGAGCCGCGCCCGCAAGGGGTCCTACGATGAATACCCAGAGTGCGGCAAGCGGGTCGCCGTTGCCGTTTATCGCCGCGATAACAGCCGGAGCAATGCTTCTCGCGGGGTTCACGGAGGTCCCGGTGAGACCGATGCCGAGGATATGCACGAGGGTCAGGGTAAGACCGATGACAAGTCCGCCGAAGGAGCCGTGACCCGCCTTCTTCGAGGTAACGCCGAGGATAGTGAGCACGAAGATGAAGGTGAGGACTACCTCAACGATAAGTCCCGCCACAGCGTTCCCGTTCACTCCGCCGAGTGCGTTGGCGCCGAAGCCGCCCGTCTTGTCCTCGACCCCGCCGAGACCGAATATCGCCGCGAGTATGCCCGAGCCCGCGAAGGCTCCGAGGCACTGCGCGATAACGTAAGCGACGAAATCCTTCACGTCCATGCCGCCGCTCATCAGCACGCCGAGAGATACGGCGGGATTGATGTGGCAGCCGGAGATGTTGCCGACGCAGTAAGCCATTCCGACGATGACGAGACCGAACGCGAGGGCTGTCAGGATATAGCCGCCGCCGTTCGCCGCGTCGCAGCCCACCAGCATGGCGGTGCCGCAGCCCAGCGTCACAAGAACGCAGGTCCCGATGAATTCAGCAATGTACTTTTTCATTTGTGTACCTTCCTTTTTGTGTAAATTTATCTGAACACAGCCTTTTACGGTGCAAAGACTACGTCAAGACCTTGTTTGCTCTCAAAGCTCACCTCACCGATGCCCATAGGCGCGGAGACAGTGATTATCATGCCGTCGCGGCGGGCGATGTATCTGCGGACAAGCCTTGCCTCGCTGTCGTATATCTCGCACTCCGCGGTATGACCGTTCTCAAGCCCGTAGATGACCACCCTCGCGTCATGCGCGAAGTCGTAGGAGAAGCTCCGCTTGAAGCTGCCGTATACGATCATGGAGTCCGGCTTTGCGTACAGCGGCATTCCGAAGTAGTCGTACTTCTTCTCGTACCACTTGCCGCCCTCGAGCGTTTCACCCGTCTGGATATCCGTCCAGATGCCCTTGCCGGGCAGGTAGAACTGCACCGTGCCCTCCTCGTTGAACACCGGAGCCACCAGCAGCGAATCGCCCAGCATATACTGCCTGTCGAGAGAGAGCACCGCGGGGTCGTCGGTGTAGTCCACCACCATAGCTCTCATCATCGGAACGCCCGTCTCGTGGGTCTTTACGGCGTTCGCGTACAGATACGGCATAAGTCTGCCTTTAAGCTTGGTGAAGTGCCTTACCACGTCGCAGCTCTCCTCGTCGAAGTTCCACGGTACGCGGTAGGAGCTGTTGCCGTGCAGTCTCGAGTGTGTGGACATCAGCCCGAAAGCCGACCAGCGCTTGTACAGGTCGGGGGTGCCGGTAGCCTCGAAGCCCGAGATGTCGTGGCTGAAGAAGCCGAAGCCCGATAAGCACAGCGAAAGCCCGCCGCGTATCGTCTCCCACATGCTCTCGTAGTTCGAGAAGCAGTCGCCGCCCCAGTGTACCGGGAACTGCTGTCCGCCCACAGTCGCCGACCGCGCGAACAGGCAAGCCTTGTTCTTGCCGTAGTACCTCTCCAGTACCTCAAACACTGTCTTATTATAAAGGTATGTGTAATAATTGTGCATTTTATACGGGTCGGAGCCGTCGTAGTACACCACGTCGGTAGGTATCCTCTCGCCGAAGTCGGTCTTGAAGGTGTCAACGCCCATTTTGCAGAGTGCTTTGAGCTTGGAGGCGTACCACTCGCAGGCGGCGGGGTTGGTGAAATCCACGATAGCCATTCCCGGCTGCCACATATCCGTCTGGAATACCGAGCCGTCCTTCTTTTTGATGAAGTACCCGTGCTCCACGCCCTCCGCGAACAGCGACGAGCGCTGGGCGATGTACGGGTTTATCCACACGCATATCTCGAGGTCCTTCTTGTGCAGTCTCCCGAGCATTGCCTCCGGGTCGTCGAACATCTTCTCGTCCCATGTGAAGTCGCACCAGTTGAAGCCCTTCATCCAGAAGCTGTCGAAATGGAACACCTCCAGCGGGATATCCCGCCGCTCCATTTCGTCAATGAAGGAGGTGACGGTCTTTTCGTCGTAGTCGGTGGTGAAGGAGGTCGTCAGCCACAGACCGAAGGTGAACGCGGGCGGGAGAGCGGGCTTTCCGGTAAGGTCGGTGTATGCGCGCAGCACGTCCGCTATGGTACTGCCGCCGAACAAGAAGTACTCGAGGTGCTGTCCCTGCACGGCAAACGCCACCTTCGAGACAGTCTCGCTCGCAACCTCGAACATCACCTTCTCGGGGTGGTTGACAAGGCAGCCGTAGCCCTTCGACGACACGAAGAAGGGTATGGATTTGTAGGACTGCTCGGTGCAGGTGCCGCCGTCGTTGTTCCAGACGTCCACGGACTGCCCGTTCTTTACGAAGGTGGTGAACTTCTCCCCGAAGCCGTAGATATTCTCGCCCACCGCGATGTTGAACATATCCCGCATATAGGCGTTGTTATCGGTCTCGCTGTCGGCGTAGAACGCCTCGTTCTTTTTGGCGAGCATTCTGCTCTCTGTCCTCGCGGCGCTTTCCTCTATGTAGCTCGCGGTGCGCCAGCCCTGCTTTGTGAGCAGCCTTCCGTCGTAGTAGTACCGTATGTCCCACGCGCCCTTCTCCGCGCCGATGACTACCTTCGTGCGCCCGGAGATGAGCTCATAGCCGCCGTCCTCCAGCTTATTTATGACGGGCTTGAAGTCCTTGTCCTCATACAGCTCGAACTTGGGTTCTCTGCGCACTTCTCCCTTGTAGTGGTCTTCTGTGACCTTTATGGAGTTCTCAAGGGTAGAGGTGAAGGTTATCTCAAGGCAGGGACCTCCGAGAGTCTGTCCTCTGTTCTGTATGAACTGCGACGCCGCGAACACGGTCACGGAGCGCTCGTCCGCCGTTATCTCATACATCTGCGCCGCGTAGCTCACATCATATCCCGGCTTGTTCAGCCAGAAGCCGTCCGAAAATTTCATATCCTTCCGTTCTCCTTAGTATCAAAGATGTTATCGTTTTGCCGACAGTTCTATCATATCATATTTTCCCGGGATTTGCAAGGGGAAAAAAGCTCTGACACAAAACACTGACACAACGCGTTCCAAAACTTTATATTTTCTATAATACTTTTTAAGTCTTTTATAAAATATAGTGTGTCAATTGTGTCAGGAGCCCTCAAACCCGCTTGCGGAGCGGATTTTCGCTGACACATTCCCGGCACGGTCCCGGCACAGCGGCACAGATGTCAGGCTTTGTCGCCGCTGCCATTATAGTGCAAACTGCAAACTGCACTGTGTGCACAAAAAGTGCACACTGCACACTGCACAATACATTTCAAGACTTTTTATTATATATAATCCATTTTTTAAGTCTTTTATAAATAATAGTGTGCAGTCTGTGCAGTAAGGGCTCAAACCCGCATCATAAGCGCATTTTCCCCTGCACAAATGCTGCACAGAAGCTGCACAGAGCCTGCACAGATGTCAGGCTTTGTCACTTCTTCCATGTATTCGGCGAGAAGAGGATCAGCATCGGGAAGAGCTCAAGCCTGCCCGCGAGCATATCGAAGATGAGTATCACCTTGGACGGCTCGGAGAACACGCTGTAGTTCGAGGCGGGTCCCGCAAGCTCCAGTCCCGGTCCCACGTTGTTTATCGCTGCCGCGACCGCGGTGAAGTTGGTTATCAGGTCGTAGTTGTCGAAGGACAGCAGCAGCATGGACACCGCGAACACAAGCACATAGCAGACCATGTACACGTTGACCGAGCGCACCACCTCGTGCTCTATCATGTGCCCGTCTATCTTTATCTTCTTGACGCGGTGGGGGTGTATCTGCACGTCAAGCTCCTTCTTGACGCCCTTGAAGAGTATCAGGAAGCGGGATATCTTGATGCCTCCGCCGGTACTTCCGGCGCAGCTCCCTATGAACATCAGCATGACGATTATCGAGCGGGAGAGCTCCGGCCAGAGGTTGAAGTCCTCGGTGCTGAAGCCGGTGGTGGAGATTATGGAGGCTACCGTGAAGGCGGAATGCCGGACGGACTCCCCCATATTTGAGTATATGCTGTTGATGTTTATCGCAATGACTGCGGTAGAGCCGATGATGACCAGCAGGAAAGCCACGACCTCGGTGGTGAATGCCTCCCTGAAACGCAGCTTGCCGATGAAGAAGTAGCTGTTGAAGTTGATGCCGAACAGTATCATAAATACCGTCACAGCTATCTGTATTGCGGGAGAATAGCCTCCCATGCTGTCATTGCGCACGCCGAAGCCGCCGGTACCCGCGGTGGATACGGCGGTATTGAGCGCTTCAAACGGATCCATTCCGCATATCATCAGCACTATGAACTCCGCCAGCGTGAGCCCGAGATATATCGAGTACAGCAGCAGAGCCGTGGTGCGGACGTGGGGGACGAGCTTTCCGACCGAGGGTCCGGGGGATTCCGCCTTCATGATGTGCATATTCTGCCCGCCTGACAGCGGTATGAACGCCATGATGAATACCAGCACGCCCATTCCGCCCACCCAGTGGGTGAAGCTGCGCCATATCAGTATCGAGCGGGGAAGCTGCTCCACCTCGGGGAATACGGTCGCGCCCATAGTGGTGAAGCCCGACGCCGCCTCGAACAGCGCGTCCACATAGGACGGTATCGCGCCGGACATGAAGTACGGCAGCGCCCCGAACAGCGACAGCACTATCCAGCTGAGCGCCACTATTATGAAGCCCTCACGGGAATACAGCGTAGTGCTGACGGGCTTTCTGCGGGTTATGAGCACTCCCGCGGCAAGACAGAACGCGGCAGTCCCGAGGAATACCCAGAACTCCGCCTCCCAGCATATCGCCGCCGTCACCAGCGGCACCGCAAGGAACATACTCTCGAATATCAGAAGCCACCCGAGAATGTTCCCTATCATACGATAATTCATGTATATGTATGCTCCGTAATTTATTTTTCGAGGATATCGGCTATATCATGCAGCGGGAAGCTTGACACTATCACCACGCTGTCCCCTACCTGAATGCTGTCGCCGCCTCGGGGGATAAGCACCTTTCTGTCCCGCCATATCGACGCCACAAGCACGTTCTTCTTCAGCTTCAGCTCCATGAGGGGCTTGCCGACGACGGGGGAGTTGTCGCGGATAATGAACTCCGACGCGTCCACCTTGCCCTTGATTATGCTGTACAGGGTCTCGACATTGCTGCCGATAGTGTTCTTCATTGCGCGGACATAGCGGACTATGCTCTCGGAGGTGATATTTTTCGGATATATGACGGTATCGAGCTCCAAGTGACGGATAACGTCGTCGAAGTCTATGCGGTTGACCTTTGTGACGAGCTTTCCCTTGCTGACGGACTTTGCGAACAGCGACAGCAGTATATTCTCCTCATCGAGGTTTGTGAGCGCGACGAAGCCGCCCGTATTCTCGATGCCCTCCTCCAGCAGTATCTGCTGGTCTACCGCGTCGCCGTTTATGACGGTCACATACTCCAGCTTCTCGGAGAGCTCCTCGCACTTCTGGAGATCCTTCTCTATCACCTTTATGCTGAACCCGGAGCGGTTCAGCGCCTCGCACAGATAGTGCGTGATATCGCCGCTCCCGACAATCATCACGTCCTTGACGGCGTTGGTCTTGTAGTGTATCTGCTTGAAAAAGGCGTTTGCGTTTTTCGGGGAAGCGATTATAGAGATGATATCCTTGTCGAGAAAGCGGAACTCACCGTTGGCGATATACGCGTTATCCCCGCGCTCTACCGTGCAGACGAGGACATCGCAGTGCAGCTTGGTGGATATCTCCTTGACAGCGAGACCGGCGAGGGGGCTGTCCTCGGGGAGCTTGAATTTCAGCAGCTCCACCCTTCCCCTCGCGAAGGTGTCTATCTTTATAGCCGACGGGAACCGCAGCACTCTCGCTATCTCCGCCGCGGCAGCCTGCTCGGGGTTTATCACCATGGCAAGACCCAGCTCCTCCTTCAGGTAGGGAGCCTCGCTGCTGTACTGGGGGCTTCTGACGCGGGCTATGGTGTGGCAGTTACCGGCTTTTTTCGCGATGAGGCAGCACAGCAGGTTCAGCTCGTCCGACCCCGTCACCGCTATCAGCAGGTCGGCGTTCTTTATCCCCGCCTCCTGCTGCACAGCGTGAGTGGCGCCGTTTCCCACTACCCCCAGCACGTCGTACCGCGCCGCAGTCTCGTTCACCTTCGCCGCAAGCATATCTATGACGGTTATGTCATTTCCCTCTTCGTTCAGCTGCTGCGCCAAAGCCTGTCCCACCTTGCCGCAGCCCACTATGATTATGTTCATAAATTGTCTCCGTAAAAAATGCTATATATAGAATAATATACTCCTTTTTGTCCTGATTGTCAAGTATCCGCCGGAGAGCCGGGGGAGACCACCCTCGACCCCTCTCTCCCTCTCCTCTCCCACCCGCGGGAAAGGCGAATTGCTTCGCGTTCACCCTGTTATCTTCTGCGCCTGACGATAGACAGGGGATAGAGAAAGCCTGTCATATATTGCTATATAACAGGCTTTTTACTTTCTTATTTTACTTACCTTTCAAAAAACGCAGTGCCTCTGCCCGTTGCAGGCGGCAGCAATTAAGTTTAGGCTCAAGCCCTTTTCAAAGGTGGTCTCCCCGCTGGGGAGGTGTCACCGCAGGTGACAGAGGGGCTGACCGACAGAT
>CAJOMV010000096.1 GCA_905235805.1 uncultured Ruminiclostridium sp. | reverse complement strand
CCGTGATTGCCTGTCCAAAGGCGCGCACGACGCGCGCATATAAAGACAGGCATAGCTGACTCCGACAGATTGCCGCCGGAGGCACTCAAGCGCCAGCGACCAACTCAAGCGCCAGCGTCCAACTCGAGCGACAGCGGCAACTTTATGACAAACTGCTCATATACATTTCCGCGAGTGTGTGGTACAATAAGGGTACGATAAGAAAAGGAGGAAATGACATGAACACAATACTCAACGACATACCGGCACTGCCGGAGGACAACATGCTCCCGGAGTCGGCATTCTACGAGGACTCGGGAGGGCTGCACTGCTTCCCTCTCCGCACACTGCACCTCTACGACGGGAGGATCTTCATCAGAGGGGAGATAAACTCGGAGACCGCCATGAGCTTCGCCTCGGCTATGCTCCACCTCTCGAAGGAGAACGAGCCTGTCCGCATCTACATCAACAGCGGCGGCGGTGAAGTGGGAGCGGGACTGATGATGTACGACATCATGCGGGACTACCGCGGCACAGTTGAGACCTTCTGCATCGGCACAGCCGCAAGCATGGCGGCAGTCCTGTTCGCGGCGGGTCAGAAGGGACACCGCTTCATTCTCCCCCACTCCCGCGTGATGATACACGAGCCGCTGCTCGCGGGAGGCTTCGGCGGCTCTGCCACCACAATTGAAAAGACCGCAAAGTCCATTCTCGAGGTACGCAGCACCCTCAACGGCATAATCGCGGAGCACACCGGTCATACGGTCGAGGAGGTCAACAAGGCTACCGAGTCCGATTACTGGATGGACGCTAAGCAGGCTATCGAGTTTGGCATTTGCGATAAGATAAACAGCATTTTCTGATAAGGAGGAACAACACTATGACAACTAATGACAGCAACAGGACCCTTGACCTTTCGCCAACCGCCGACCAGCCCCTCGACAAGATGACCATTCCCACGGCGCACAAGACGAACCGTGTCATTCTCCCCGACGGGACGCTCTTCTCGATGGACGGTATAAAGACCCGCCTGAACAACAACATGATAGTCCTCGCCACCTCGGGCGGAGGCAAGACGCGCTCGGTGATAATCCCGAACCTTCTTGCGGGGGTGGGGAGCTATGTGGTCTCCGACCCCAAGGGCAACCTCTACCGCAACTACTCACCGCACTTAAAGCGGCTCGGCTACCGTATCGTACACCTTGACCTGATACGTCCGGGGGGCTCGAGCCACTACAACCCCCTCGCCTATGTCCGCACATCGGACGACATCATGAAGTTCGCAAATCAGCTCGTTTACTCCGACCACCCCGGCAAGAACTGCGACCCCTTCTGGGACAAAGCCACCGAGCTTCTCCTCAGCGCTCTTCTGGGCTACCTCATAGAGCAGCGGACGGATAGCGGCAAGGACGTCACCCTCGAGGAGATGACCCGCCTCACCCGCAGGATAGACGCCTCCGAGATGTACGACTGCGGTCGCTGCGACTTCGACACCGACATGGAGGAGCACAACCGCCGCTGGCAGAACGAGCACGACACCGAAAGCTGGGCATACAGCCAGTGGCAGAAGTTCAAGACCACCCCCACCAAGACAATGGACACCATCATGGTGACCTTGCAGGTACTGTTCAACAAATACGACACCCTCGAAATGAGGGAGCTCCTCAGAACGGACGAGATGTCCCTCGATACGATAGGAAACGAGCCCACTGCGGTTTTCGTCGAGATAAGCGACACCGACCGCTCCAAGGACATCATCGCGAACCTCTTCTACTCGCAGGCGATGAACTGTCTCTGCAACTACGCGGACAGTCTCCCCGACAGCCGCCTTCCCGTCCCCGTCCGCTTTCTTCTCGACGACTTCGGCACCAACGCCCGCATCGTCGGCTTCGAGAACATGATATCGAATATCCGTTCCCGCGGCATTTCCGCCACTATCGTTATCCAGTCCGTTGCACAGCTCGACGCGGGCTATCAGCAAAGCGCCCAGACTATCATGGACAACTGCGACACCTTCATATACATGGGCGGTCGCGACAAGTCCACCGTCCAGCTCATCTCCCAGATATGCGGCAAGCCCTTCAAGCGTATCATGGAAATGCCCCTCGGCAAGCACTGGCGCCTCCAGCGCGGCTCCCCCGCCGTCTATTGCGATACCTTCGATTTGAGCAGATATGACCTCTCCTTCCTCAGTGGCCGCAAAAAGGAGATCGCCGGTTAAACCCGGCGGTCTCCGCTGCTTGTTGGCAGGTCGCTGCAACAGCGCTCCGCGCATGAGGCTCTGCCTCAAACTCCGCCAGCCTGCGCGGCTGGACCGCAGCGAAATGGGGATAGATACTGCACATTACGAAATGTCCCGAAAATGGGCTTGATAAACAGCAGAATATGTGATATGATACAATTACATAAAATAAAAGGAGGATAATAGTATGTACGACAGAAAAGAAAAGCTAAGAAAAGTATTCGAGGATACACAGAAATATTACACCGAGGACGCGGCATTGAAAGCCGCGGTGGATAACAGCCGCAAAAACGCAAGAGTCTACCCCGCCGGACAGCTCCCGGACATTGCGGGAAAAGCTGCCGACCGCGCGGGAAAGCTGCGCGTCACACGCAGCAGGACGTTTGAAGCGGCAATGAAGCTGCACAGGGAGTTCCCCGACAAGAAGACAGCGGTGCTCAACTTCGCCTCCGCCACCCGTCCCGGCGGCGGTGTCACAAACGGAGCCGGCGCACAGGAGGAATGCCTCTGCCGCTGCTCCACGCTCTACCCTACACTGAACACGAAGTACATGTGGGAGCATTTCTATGACGTGAACCGCGCAATGCACGACGTGATGCACACCGACGCGTGTATCTACTCCCCCGGCATCGTGATATGCAAGACCGACGAGGACATTCCCCAGCGCATGGAGCCGGATAAGCACGTCACCGTGGACGTTATAAGCTGCGCTGCCCCGAACCTCCGCAATTTACCCGCAAACGCGTATAACCCCGAGTCGGGCTCCGCGGTCTCCGCCACCCCCGACGTGCAGTACAAGGTGCATTTACAGCGCGCAAGGCAGATAATGTACGTTGCCGCCGCGAATGACGCGGATATCCTCGTCCTCGGTGCCTTCGGCTGCGGCGCGTTCCGCAACGACCCGTACGCCGTGGCGGAAGCGTACAGGACAGCTATGGACGAACACCGGGGGCTGTTTGATTTGGTGGAGTTCGCCGTATATTGCAGCGACCGCGACACCGGCAACTACGAGGCGTTCCGCCGCAAGCTGACAAAGTGACGGGGAGCACCCTCCCATATCATCGTGTCGTCGAGCTCGACAGTGTAGTCGCCTACCTGCACCGAAGCTATATCGAAGGGGTCGATGATGTAGAAGTCCTGGTTAAGCTGCCATGAGCAGTTGAAGGTGCCGTCCTCGTTCACCGCGTAATGACCGTGACCGCCGTCGACACAGATGACCGTGCCGTCGTTCATTGTCAGGTATATAGGCGGCGGAGGAAGGTGGGTCTTGTCTATGTCGAGGGGGGCTTTGTACAGGTTGTAGTCGAATTCGATGAGAACGCCCGTGGGGGACACAGTGAGGTAGGTGAGGTGGGATTCCTTATACCCGCCGAGGTTTGCTGTCCTGTCGAGGTAGTACGTCCTGTTCAGGGCGCTCACGTCGGGTATCTCCACGGTGAATTCCCCTATGGGCGGATAGGACACGAAGCCGGTGCTGTCGGCATACTGCTTCCCGACCGATATTGTCGCGGTCTTCATGTCCTCCGGGAATGTGAGAGCCGTGCTTATCAGGTCGTGATACCTGTCGGGCTCGAATTCCCCGCCTCCTCCCCAGCAGGTGAAGAGCTCGTTCCCCTCATTGTCCTTGCAGTAATACCAGAACTGATGCCGTGTATTGCTGTCGGAGTGGTCCATAACTCCGCTGTTGTCGATGACGGTCAGCTTCATCATCAGGTTATAGCCGTCATATATCAGTCCGTGGATAATTAGGGTATAGTCCTCCGTCTCGAAGGTCTTTTCCACGGGAATGGTTATCATGTCGAGAAGCTCAAGCTCCCGGTCGGTCATTTCATGGTACAGTCCCACGCCCTCTGGAACGGTGACCGTTCCCTCATACATGAAGGGCTCCTGCTCCTTGCCTGCCCAGAACTCGTTACCCTGTGCGTATTCCTGTCGTTCACGGGCATAGTCGTTTATCAGCAGGGACTTGAAGTCCCAGTTGCACGCCGCCCCGACGGATACCACAAGCGCGCTCATAGCGGCGGCTAAGGCTATCGGTATCGCGGCGGCTTTGCTTATCCGCTTTTTCTGCGTGCTCGCCGCGGCGGCTGTGATGTCCTCCGCGCTGACGCTTGTATGCAGCCTTCCGAGCTGCTCTGTATATATGCTCATATATGTCCCTCCGTTCATTCGAGATAGTGTTTCAGAAGCTCCCGCCCGCGTTTCAGCCGTGACGTGACCGCGGAGGTCGTGAGCCCCAGCATTTTCCCTATCTGCTCCGCTGTATAGCCCTCGTAGTAGTGCAGGTATATCACCTCGCGGTAAATGGGCTTCAGCCGCCTTATCGCGTCCCGCAGCGCTATCAGCTCATCTGCGTCCTCCGTTCCCGGTGCCGCGGCATTCTCGGGAAGCTCCCTGCGCCGTTTTCGCCACGGCGCTCTTGTATGGCTCCGGCAGGCATTGACGGTCACCCGGACGAGCCATGCCCTCTTGCCTTCCTCGCTCCCGAAGCTCTTCCCGAGCCGGTAGTGCTTTATCAGCACCTCCTGCACGATATCATCGCACACCGAGAGGTCGCCTGTGCAGCTGTACGCCAGCCTGAACAGCATATCCCCGTACTGCCGTATATCCTCCGCCAGCTCCTCCTCCGTCATACCGTCACCCCCTTTTCTCCGTGAACGCGTTCTGTATATAAAACGCTCCGGCGGGTCATTTTGTTGCAGGAAATCGCGGAAATTTTTCAAACAGCGCAGAAAAAACAGAGCGCCCCGGACACAGTGCAGCCGGAGCGCTTTGTATTTTATTGTTTGTCGGATCTGATATTACCGAGCAGCGCCTGCAGCGATATCACGCTGACCGTTATCAGCGCCGCCGCGAGCATCACAACGACAAGCACGACGACCCTTACGCCGAGCTTTCTGAAAATTTTCCTCATTTTGTCTCTCCCGGATATTTCGTTTATTTTATGAGCGCCTCCAGCGTGGAGTACAGCGCTTCGTTATCTATAGGCTTGGTAAGATGCGCGTTCATGCCCGCCTGAAGGCTCCTCTGCACGTCCTCGTCAAAGGCGTTCGCGGTCAGCGCGATTATCGGCACGCTCTTCGCGTCCTCACGGTCGAGCCTTCGTATCTCCTCTGTCGCCTGCAAGCCGTCCATTTCGGGCATTCTCACGTCCATGAGCACAGCGTCGTAGTACCCCGTCTCACTGGAAGCGAACCGCTCGAGTGTCAGCCTTCCGTTGACCTCGTGGTCAACGATCATCTCACGCTTTTTGAGCACCATTTTCATTATCTCCGCGTTTATCTGCACGTCCTCCGCGAGCAGTATGTGCCTGCCCTTGAGGTCTGCCTTGTGCTGCTCACGGAGCTCGGCGATGTGCTTCTTCTTGACGGCGCTGCGGAACTCGTCGAGGACATTGTTCGCGAACAGGGGCTTTGCTATGAAGCTGTCAACCCCCGCCCGCTCTGCTTCTTCTATGACATCGTCCCACTTGTACGCCGTGATGATGATGATAGCGGACTCATGCCCCACAATGTCACGGAGCCTCTGTGTCGTCTCAACGCCGTCCATCTCCGGCATTTTCAGGTCTACGAGTATCAGGTCGTACAGCTCATGCCGCGCGTGGTGTACGCGCACGGCTTCCACAGCCTCCGCGCCGGAGAGCACCGTCTCGCAGGACATTCCCGTCCTTTCCAGCACCAGCTTCGCGTGCTCGCAGGCTATGGGGTCGTCGTCTATGATGAGCACCTTCATGTCGTAGGGCTGTATCTCCGCCTCGCCGGTGTCAAGCTCCTTGTGGGCGGAATCCATGAGCGTCACGGTGACGGTGAAGGTGGTACCCTTTCCCTTTTCGCTCTCCACCTCGATGTTGCCGTTCATCATCTCCACGATGTTCTTGGTGATAGCCATGCCGAGACCGGAGCTGCCGTACTTGTTGGTGGCGGAGCTGTCCTCCTGACTGAAGGTGTCGAAGATGTGGGGGAGGTATTCGGCGCTCATGCCGATGCCGGTGTCGGCTATCCTGAAGCGCAGGGTCGATTTGCCGCCGAAGCGCGCTGTGCGCTCAACGGAGAGCTCCACGCTGCCGCCCTCGGGGGTGAACTTGACCGCGTTGCCGAGGATATTGATGAGCACCTGCCGCAGCTTCATGTTGTCGCCGATGTAGTAGTCGTCTATCTCGCTGTTTATGCGGCAGTTGTAGGTCTGCTTGTTTTCGGCGCACTGGGCGCTGAATATGGTATTTATCTGCCCGAGAAGCTTCGAGAAGGAGAAGTCCTCATTCTTCAGCGTCATTCTGCCGCTCTCTATCCTCGACATATCGAGGATATCGTTTATGAGGCTTAACAGGTGGTTAGCCGAGCCGCCTATCTTCTCGAGGTATTCCCTCGTCTGCGGGGATATATCGGGGTCGCTCAGAGCGATGTTGTCCAGCCCTATGATAGCGTTCATGGGGGTGCGTATCTCGTGGCTCATGTTGGAGAGGAAGGCGGTCTTAGCCTTGCTCGCCTCCTCCGCCGCCGTAAGAGCGTCGCTTAGCGCCTGATTTTTCTTGAGGGATTCCCTCATCTCGCTGTCGATGTCGGTGAAGCCCACCCCGATAGCGTGAACGGTATTGTCGTCCCTTTCCCCCGCCTGGCGCACACTCGCTATCCGGAGCATCTCATAGCTCTCGGTGCCGTTATGTACGGTAAGGTAGCGGTAGGACAGTATCAGCTCGTCCTCCAGCCGCCTTCTGATGTTCTCGGGCTTTATGAATTCGAGGAAGCCCTCCCGGTAGCTCTCCGTGACGCGCTCACGGGCGTATCTTTCAAAGCCCTCGCTGAACAGGAACCTGTCATTCACCTGCGGTCCGTCCTCTTCGCTGACGGTCGAGCGGTAGCAGATGCTCTCGTCGGTGTCGAGGTCAACGTAGTAAACGCTCTTGTAGTCGGAGGCGAGGGCGGTTATCATGTGGTCCTGCCGGGTGCGCCGCTTCTCCTCCTCGAGGAGCTTGTCCCGGAGTTCGAGGCGCTGCTCGAGCTCCTGCTGCTTGATACGGTTCTCGGCAGCCGATCTTTCTTTTTCAAGGGTGAGCTTGGCGTTAGCCTTGTTCTGGCGGAAGATGACAATAAACACCGCGAGCAGCACCACAGCCGTCAGAGCCGTCTGTATCAGGCTCCTGACGATTATCCCGTCGGAAACGGTGCTTATGCTGTCGCTGATGACGCTCTCACGGATAAGGTAGGTGAGCAGCCAGTCGGTACCGGCTATCGGTCTGTAGGAGAGAGTCTGCCGGATATCGTTGTAGGTGAAGGTGACAACGCCGCCTGCGCCCTCGGAGAAATCCTCCCTCACACGCTCCGCGGAGCAGCCATGCTCAAAGTCAGCCTGCTCCAGTGCCGCGAGAAGGTCGTTCTCGCTGGCGAGACCGCCGAGCACCACGCTTGTCAGCGCTATGCCGTCCTTTGTGTAGATGTTGCAGAAGGTGGTGCCGTTGTTGTCGGACTGTAACGACACGCCCTCGAGCATATTGTTCATGTCTATCTCCATGAAGCAGACGACGAGCGTCTTGTCACCGAGGGGAAGCCTGTCCACGGGGATAGCTATGATGACCTTCTTGCTGTCGCCGTCGGGGTCTTTCAGGGTTATGGAGGGCTCCGAGAGCGTCCTGTAGTCGAAGCTGTACAGGTCTATCTCGTCCAGTGTGCCGAGGGAGGTGTATATCAGCCCGTCGGTGTCCACGAAGGCGAACTTCTCGAGGGTGTAGAGCTGCTTCATTCTCGCCTGATACGCCTGCAGGTGCTCGATGTCGCTCAAGTCTTCCGCCGTGAGGAGCCCCACCGCGGTCTGCATATTGCGGATATGGCGCTCGAGGGTGGAGGAGACCACCTGCTCACGCCTTCCGGCAAGCTCGTCGAGATACAGCAGGCTGACGGAATTTACGGCGTTTTCGGTGTCCTGCTTTGCCAGCTGACCCGACAGGAACGTTCCCACCGTCAGTATCGCGGCTATCAGCAGTCCGCCTATGACCGTGACATACACCAATCTGTTGCTGCTTTTCGGTTCCATACGTTTTTACCTCCCGATAGGATAACAGGGTTGAGAGACGTGCTTTTGTCCGTATAGCATAGTAATCCTATATACTATACTATTATAGCACAATTTCCCTGCCCTGTCAATCATACAGGACGGGATATTGCCAAAATCTTAACAGCTTTTTTCGGAAAAAATAAAAGATGTCATTGAATGTCACACCGGAATGTGCTATTATGGTAGTGTAGATAAATGTGCAAATGCTCTGTGTGCCGGAAGGAAGCTCCGGCGGACAGGGCTTTTTTGCGTGCGGCAGGAAAGGAATGACAGATATGGAAAGAGAGACGACAGAGAAGAAGGTCGATATGTTCGACCTGAACAAGGACGGGACCATGCAGCAGACGATACGAAACTGCGTGCTGATATTGCAGCATGACCCGCAGCTCAAGGGCAGGATACGCAGCAACCTCTTCACGGGTACCACCGACGTTACGGGAGGGCTGGGCTGGACACGCTACACGCCGCAGCTCACCGACACGGATATGTGCAACCTGATGCTGTACCTGGAGGAGAACTTCGGGCTGACGAAGGAGCGGAAGATAGAACAGGCGGTGAAGATATGCGCGAACGAGAACGCTTATCACCCTGTCTGCGAGTATCTGTGCGCTCTGGAGTGGGACGGCACTCCCCGCATTCGCCATGCCCTGACGCATTTCCTCGGCGCGGAGGAGTGCGACTACACCTATGAAGCGCTGAAGCTGTTCATGATGGGAGCGCTGCACCGTATCTACGAGCCGGGCTGCAAGTATGAGTACATGCTCTGCCTTGTGGGAGGTCAGGGGGCGGGAAAGTCCACCTTCTTCCGCTTCCTCGCGGGGAATGACGAGTGGTTCTCCGACGATATCCGCAGGCTGGACGACGAGAACATCTACCGCAGGCTGCAAGGTCACTGGATAATCGAGATGTCGGAGATGCTCGGCGTCAGCAGCGCCCGCAGCATAGAGGAGGTCAAGTCCTTCATCAGCCGTCAGAAGGACAGCTACAAGGTACCCTACGAGGTACACCCGCAGGACAGACCCCGCCAGTGCGTGTTCGGCGGCACCTCCAACGCTCCCGACTTCCTGCCCCTCGACCGCACCGGGAACCGCCGCTTCGTTCCCGTCACCGTCCACCCCGAGAATGCCGAGGTGCATATCCTCGAGAATGAAAGAGCCTCCCGCGAGTACATCGAGCAGATGTGGGCGGAGGCTATGACCATGTACCGGGCGCATGACTATAAGCTGACACTGCCGAAGGAGCTTCAGGCGCACATGAAGGACATACAGCGGGATTTCATGCCGGAGGACACCAAGCTCGGTCTGATACAGGAGTTCCTCGACACCTGCGGGCGGGACACGGTGTGCTCGAGAATGCTGTTCGCGGAGGCTCTCGGCCGCCCGCATGACGAGCCCCGAAAGTCCGAGATACGGGAGATAAACGAGATAATGAACAACTGTATAGAGGGGTGGGAGGCTTTTACATATTCGAGACGCTTTGATAAATACGGGAAGCAAAGAGGGTGGAAAAGAGTGAGTCCGACCGGGGACGAACAAGTGGGGACGAACATGGGGACGAACATGGGGACGAACACGGAAACCGTGAAAAATATAGCTGATGATGACCCGTTTCCGTTCGATTGATCAGTTCGTACCCGCCTTCGTACCCACCTCGTACCCACCTTTGTACCCGCCTTATTTGCTTTTATAAAGCCTTTTCCTTCTATCCGGGTACAATGGGTACAAAAAAACAGAAGAAAAGGTAAAAACAGAGAAAGAATAAAAAAACAGTTTTTTACTCTTTGTCCCCGGGTCTTCGTACCCACCTTGACAAAGAAACGTCCGTATGCTAAAATATAGAAAAAGGCAACGGCGCCGGAGATAACATCAGTGTTATTTCGGCGTCCTTTTGTATATGAGCGAGGTCTGATATGACAGGATTTGACAGTATTAGCTCGGGGATACCCGAAATGGACACGGCTCTCGGCGGCATTCGCCCCGGCGACAGCGTGGTGTTCAGGATAACGGAGCCGGAGGAGTTCAGGGCGTTCGTCACCCCCTTCATCGCACAGGCGCAGCGTGACAGACGCAGGATAGTGTACCTGCGCTACGCCGACACCGAGCCGCTCACCGGGTACTTCACGGACGTAAAGAGAGTGCTGATACCCCTCTCCCACAGGTTCGAGATGTTCGCCGCCGACATTCACGGCGTCATAGAGCAGGAAGGCAGAGGGACGTTCTTCATCTTCGACTGCCTGTCCGAGCTTCAGGCGGCATGGGCTACCGACCTGATGATGGGGAACTTCTTCAAGGTGACGGCGCCCTTCCTGCATTCCCTCGGCTGTGTGTCGTACTTCCCCGTGCGGCGGGGCAAGCATTCCATAGGCTCCATGAACAAGATACTCGCCACCGCGCAGATATTCCTCGACGTGTACTCCGACAAGCGCAGCTTCTATGTCCGCCCCGAAAAGGTGCATGACAGGAGCACGGACACCATGTTCCTGCCCCACACCTACGAGCCCTCCACAGGCGCGTACAGACCCATTCTCGACGGCGTGAAGGCGAGCAGGTTCTACTACACCATGGGAAACGCCCAGCGCGCCTCCGACGAGCGGTACATCGACTCATGGGACAGGTTCTTCAACCACGTCAAGCGCAGATACAGGCACGGTGAGGACGTGACGGAGGAGTGCGGGAGAATGTGCAACATCATCATGAGCCGCGACGGGAAGATGAGGGACATGATAAAGCGGAATTTCACCCCCGAGGACTACTTCGCCGTGCGCGACCACATGATAGGCACGGGAATGATAGGCGGAAAGGCGTGCGGAATGCTGCTTGCGAGAGCGATGATACGCAACAGCGAGCCCGATATCGCGGAGGTCATCGAGCCCCACGATTCGTTCTACGTCGGCTCGGACGTGTACTACACCTACATCGTGGACAACGGCTTCTGGGAGCTGCGGGTAAAGCAGCGCACCGACGAGGGGTACTTCGCCCTTGCGGACGAGTTTGCACAGCGCCTGTTGAACGGCAGCTTCTCCGACACCATGCGCGAGCAGTTCTCCCACATGATCGAGTATTACGGCAACGACCCCTATATCGTCCGCTCCAGCAGTATCCTCGAGGACGGCTTCGGGAATGCCTTCGCGGGGAAGTATGAGTCCGTCTTCTGCCCCAACAGAGGAACGCCGGAGGAGCGTCTCTCCGAGCTCGAAGCCGCAATAAAGACCGTCTACGCGAGCTCCATGAGCCTGTCCGCACTGGATTACCGCAAGCGCCGGGGGCTCGACAAGCGCGATGAGCAAATGGCGCTGCTGGTGCAGCGTGTCTCCGGCTCCTACTTCGGGGACTGCTATATGCCCTGCGCCGCGGGAGTCGGGTATTCCTACAGCCCCTACCGTATCCTGCCGAGCTCCGACCCGTCGGCGGGTATGCTGCGGCTGGTAATGGGACTGGGGACCTCCGCCGTTGACCGCAAGGAGGGCTCCTACCCCCGCATCGTCAGTCTCGATATGCCCACCCGCACCACTCACACCTCCTCCGCCGACCGCCACCGGTTCTCACAGGGCAATGCCGAGGTCGTAAACGTCACCGCCCGTAAGATAGAGCAGCTCCCCCTCCGCGTCATCGAGCCGCTCCTTCCCAAGTACGTCGGGGATCTCCTCCTCGAGCACGACTTCGACGCGGAGAGCAGGCTCCGTGAAATGGGACGGCGTCAGGACGTGCGCTTCATCTCCTGCAAGGGCATAGTCGAGAACAAGGAGCTGATGGAGCGTATGCGCCGCCTTATGCAGTGCGTTCAGCGTGAGTACGGCAGCCCCGTCGATATCGAGTTCACCATCAACATCTCCGACAACGGCGAGTATTCCATAGACCTTCTCCAGTGCCGTCCCCTTCAGGTAATGAACAGCTCCGGCGGCACTCTCATACCCGACGATATCCCCCGGGAGGATATCCTGCTCGAGAGCGTCGGGGCTTCAATGGGCGTCTCCCGCACCGAAAAGCTCGATATCATCGTGTACGTTGACCCCGTGAAATACTGCGAGATGCCCTACAACCGCAAGAACGCCGTGGCAAGCCTCGTCGGGAAGATAAACCGGCACTTCTGGAAAAAGGGCAAACGCATGATGCTCATAGTCCCCGGGCGGGTGGGTACATCGTCCCCCGAGCTGGGAGTTCCCACAGCCTTCGCCGACATCAGCGAGTTCAATGTCATCTGCGAGGTGGAGGAGCGGGGAGCAGGCTACAACCCCGAGCTCTCCTACGGCAGCCATATCTTTCAGGATCTCGTGGAGGCGGGTATCCTCTATACCGCCGTGTTCCGCAATGAAAAGACGCTGTGCTACGCGCCCGAAAGGCTGGAGGGTTGTCCCGAGCTGACGGAGCGGTTCGACGGCTCCGGGGAGCTTGCGGGCATCGTGAGGGTGTACGACGTCAGCGGCAGGGACTGCACCGTGTACAACGACGTCACAAGCGGGCATCTGCTGATAACATAGATCCCGCCGGGTGTTGACATTTGCGGAAAATGTGGTATACCAGCTGTCTCTGTCGAACGCTTTAGATGTTTCTAACGGCTGCGAGGCAGAAAAAAACCGCCCCTTACTGAGAGTAAGAGACGGTTTGGGACCGGCGGCTCGCCGGCGCTGTCTATACCGAACGCTTTAGATGTACCTCACGGCAGCGAGGCAGAAAAATACCGCCCCTTACTGAGAGTAAGAGACGGTTTGGGACCGGCGGCTCGCCGGCGCTGTGATTGAGTTACAAAAAGTATATTTTCGACAAAGTGCAATGAACCCGTATGGTCATAGTCGTTAATATAAAGACTTGCAAAATCCTGCAAGCTGTGATATAATATATGCAATCAATATCACAAAGGAGAAGCGCTATGAATATATCGGAATTTGCGAAAGAAGCGGGTGTATCGGTATCTGCGGTGAGCAGATACTTCAATGACGGATATCTTTCCGACGACAAGCGCGCCCTGATAGAAGAAGCTCTTCAGCGGACAGGCTATGTCCCCAGCTATTCGGCGCGGACAGTGCGGACGAAGGTGACCAAGCTGGTGGGCGTGATACTGCCGAAGCTGTCAAGCGAAAGCATCTCCCGTGTGACCGAGGGGATAAGCGAGGTACTCGGCAGAGAGGGCTTCGAGCTGCTGCTGGTGAATACCGCCAACGACTACAGCCGCGAGATCAGCTCGCTGGAACTGTTCCGGCAGAACCGCGTTGACGGCGTGATACTGCTTGCCAGCGTGTTCACCGACCTGCACCGCTCGGTGCTGGCGAAGATGCGCGTTCCTGTGGTGATAGTGGGACAGCAGCTCAAAGGCTACAACTGCGTATGCCACAACGATATGGGCGCGGCTTACGCGATGACGAGCCTGATGATAGAAAAAGGCGGTAAGCTTCCGGCATTTATCGGAGCCAACCCGGACGACAACGCCGCCGGACGGGACAGACGTATCGGCTATGAAAAGGCTCTTGCGGATCACGGTATCACGCCCGACCCGAAGCTGATGGAGATAGCGAAATTCAATATGGATTCGGGGTATGAAAAGGCAAAGCGCATCTTATCCGGTCGTAAGCGCCCGGACTGTATCTTTTGTGCAACCGATAACATAGCTGCGGGCGCAATGCTGTACTGCCGGGAGCAGGGTATAAAGATACCGGACGAGGTGATGATAGGCGGCGTGGGTGATTCGAGAATGGGAAAGGTGCTGTACTCGCCGCTGAGCTCGGTTCACCTGCACTACAAGACCGCCGGAACTGAGGGCGCGAAGATGCTGCTTGCCGAAATGCGGGACAGCAGCGATGTCAGGCGCATTTTACAGCTTGAATTCGACGTGGTGGAACGGGATTCGACGGCACGGAAATATGAAACTGTGTGAAACCTACTGAATTTTATCCGGATATTCTTGCTATATGTCAATGGACTTTTCCGAAACGGCGTGCTATAATGATACCAAGATGTGAAATCAATATCATATCTGATACGAAAATCAGCCCGACAACATATAATTAAGGAGGGGTCTGTATGGACTATAACAAGTGCGCGTCGGAAATACTCGACGCAATAGGAGGCAAGGATAACTTAGCCAGTGCCGCACACTGCGCGACCCGTTTGAGACTGGTCATAGCGGACAACGGCAAGGTGAAAAAGTCGGTGCTTGAGAACATCGACGGAGTAAAGGGTGTATTCGAGGCTGCGGGGCAGCTTCAGGTCATCATCGGCACCGGCACCGTCAACAAGGTGTACGATGAGTTTATCAAGCTTGCCGGTGTTGAGGCAGCTTCCAAGGACGATGTAAAGAAAGCCGCGGCCGCAAAGGCTCCGTGGTACAAGCGCGCTATCAAGACCCTCGGAGACATCTTCGTTCCGATAATCCCGGCTATCGTTGCCACAGGTCTGCTGTGCGGACTGCTGGGAGGTCTGTCAAAGGCATTCCCGGACATGGCGGACACACCGATCTACACACTGCTCGACATATTCTCCAACGCGGCGCTGACCTTCCTGCCCATACTCATAGCCGTAAGCGCGGCAAAGATATTCGGCGCGAACATCTACCTCGGCGCGGTCATCGGTATGATAATGATACACCCCAGCCTTGTAAACGCGTGGTCGGTGGGCGGAGGCACCGAGACCTCTACACTCTGGTCATGGTTCGGTCTTTGGAACATTCAGAACACCGGCTATCAGGGTCATGTTATCCCTGTAGTCATTGCGGTGCTGCTGCTGTCTGTGATCGAGAAGTGGCTGCATAAGCGGGTGCCGGAGATGTTCGACCTGTTCGTTACTCCTCTCGTGTCCGTACTTATCACCGGCTTCCTCACCATGACTGTCATAGGACCGGTATTCTCCCAGCTCGAAACATGGGTGCTCGCGGGTGCGCAGTGGCTCATATCTATCCCCTTCGGCATCGGCTCGTTCCTTATGGGCGCCGCTTATGCTCCCACAGTCGTAGCGGGCGTACACCACATGTACAACGCTATCGAGCTTTCGATGCTCGCTAACAACGGCATGAACACATGGATGCCTATTGCAACTGCGGCTAACGTCGCACAGGGCGCTGCTGCTCTGGCGGTAGCTGTCAAGACCCACAACAGGAAGATAAAGTCCATGGCTCTGCCGGCATCTCTCTCCGCGTTCATGGGGATCACCGAACCCGCTATCTTCGGTGTAAACGTTCGTTTCGTGAAGCCCCTCGTTGCCGGTATGATAGGCGGCGCCTGCGGTGCGGCGATAGCTTCCATAATGGGAGTTTACGCGACAGCCAATGGTGTTACCGGACTGTTCGGCTTCCTCATCACCACCGATACATTCGTGGGCTATCTGCTCACCTTCGTAGTTGCGACAGTGGTAGCATTCGTTCTCTCGTGGATACTCTACAAGGACGCTGCCGAAGAAGCTCCGGCTCCCGCGGTGGAAGCAAAGCCCGCGGCAAGCTACGACGACAACTGCGTATATTCTCCTCTGAAGGGCGCGGCAGTCCTCATGGCTGACGTTCCCGACGAGACATTCGCGACAGACGTGCTCGGAATGGGCGCGGCGGTTGCTCCCTCCGAGGGTAAGGTCATCGCTCCTGCGGACGGCGAGGTAAGCACTCTGTTTGATACTCACCACGCTATAGGGCTTACGCTTGACAACGGTATGGAAATGCTGATACACGTCGGCATCAACACCGTCGAGCTGAACGGCGAGGGCTACAAGGCTCATGTTTCCGAGGGTGACAGAGTTGTGCGCGGTCAGACGCTCATAACCTTCGATATCCCGCTGATACAGAGCAAGGGATACAAGACCATAACCCCCGTTATAATCACAAATCCCGACGATTTCAAGGATATACACAAGGCTGCCGACGGAAACGTTGATTTCCTCGATAAGCTGATAGAGACTTCAAAATAAAGGCAGGGTGGTTTTTCAGATGAAAAACGACTTCAGACAAAAGCTGCATCTTGAGCCGGAGAGCGGCTGGCTCAACGACCCGAACGGGCTGTGCTTTTTCCGGGGTGAGTACCACGTTTACTTCCAGTACTCCCCTGACAGCGCCGAGGGCAAGGGCAGGAAGTGCTGGGGACACTGGTGCAGCCCGGATATGCTGCGCTGGCGGTTCACGGGTACAGTGCTGATGCCCGATATTCCCGAGGACAGGAGCGGCGTGTACTCCGGCTGCGGGTTCGTGAAGGACGACACGCTGTATCTCTTCTACACCGGCAACGTTAAGGAGGAGGGCGACCACGACTACATCACCTCCGGGCGCGGCGCGAACGTGATACTCGTCACCACGAAGGACGGGCATAATATGAGTCCGAAGAAGGTCCTCCTGCGCAATTCCGACTACCCCGATTACTGCTCGTGCCACGTCCGTGACCCGAAGGTGTGGGAGGAGGACGGCAGATATCACATGGTACTCGGCGCGAGAACGCTTGCGGCAAAGGGCTGTGTGCTGTACTATGTGTCGGACGACCTTGAACACTGGCAGTATGACAGGAGCGTGTTCGACAGCGAGGGCAGCTATATGTGGGAATGTCCCGACGAGTTCACACTCGGCGGACGGAGATTTCTCAGCGTGTCCCCGCAGGGTATCCCTCACGAAAAATATATGTATCAGAATGTGTACAGCGCCGGATATTTCGGCATAGGCAGTGCCGGTGACCCCGAAAACTACCGCGAGTGGGACAAGGGCTTCGACTTCTACGCGCCCCAGACCTTCGACGCTCCCGACGGCAGGAAAATACTGATAGGCTGGGAGGGTATAGGCGATATACCGTACAGCAATCCCACCACCGCTCTCGGCTGGCAGCATTGCCTGACCCTACCGAGAGAGCTGACGGTGAACGGGCGCGGAAACATTTGTCAGACCCCTATTCGGGAGTTTGAAAAGCTGCGGCTTGACGATACCTCTGTAAAGGACAGTAACGCGCTGAGCGCACAGCTTCCGTTTGAATATGTCGGCAGGTGCGAAGGTGACTTCACGGTAGAGCTTGAGGATATATTGAAGCTCGAATACCACAGCGGCGAGTTCACCCTAACATTCCTTTCGGAAAACACGGGCGGCGGCAGGACTGTCAGATACGCGGAAATGCCGGAATGCTCCGATATCCGTATAATAGCGGACACAGCCTCCGTGGAAGTGTATCTGAACGGCGGTGAAACGGTGCTTTCGAGCCGTATGTACCCCGCTGACACACAGGTAAAACTCACTTTCAAGGGGACAGAAGGAAAATGTTACAGACTTGGCGGGATAGAGGTGATATCCGATGAATGATGTGCTTGCGGCAATAGGCGAGGCTCTTATCGACTTTATCCCGGACAGGAGCGGCTGCGCGTTCGATGATGTCACGGCATTCTCCCCGAAGGTGGGAGGAGCTCCCGCGAACGTATGCGCGGCATTCTCACATCTCGGCGGAAAGTCGAGAATACTCACTCAGCTCGGGAATGACCCCTTCGGACACAAGATAATACACGAATTGAAGTATTCGGGGGTAGATACCGGCTGCATATCCCTCACGGATAAGGCCAACACCGCCCTCGCGTTCGTATCGCTGGGCGCGGACGGTGACAGGACATTCTCCTTCTACCGCAAGCCCTCGGCGGATATGCTGTATGCGCCGGAGTCTGTAAAGGAAGAATATTTCGACGATGTGTTCGCCCTTCATTATTGCAGCGTGTCTATCGGGGATTTCCCCATGCGGCAGGCGCACGAACGCGCCATAGAGATAATGCAGAAAAAAGGCGGCATAGTCAGCTTCGACCCGAATCTGCGCTTCAACCTCTGGGACAGCAGGGACGCGCTGCAAAAGGCGGTGCGGGACTTCATACCTAAGAGTGATATAGTGAAGCTCTCGGAGGACGAGCTGGAATTCGTCACCGGGGCAAAGGATATTGCAATGGGAGCGCACAACCTGTTCGAGCAGGGCGTGAAGCTGGTGCTCTACACCGTCGGCAGCAAGGGAGCTTACGCATTTACAAAGAATACCCACGCTTTCGCACCCGCATACAAGGTAAAGACGGTGGATACCACCGGAGCCGGCGACGGCTTCACGGGAGCATTCCTGTGGACGCTGAAATACATCTGCCGGGAACGTGAGAAGCTCCCGGAGATGACAGAGGAACAGCTTCTCGGCTGTATCGAGTTCGCTAATAAATTCTGCGCCATGAGCGTACAGAAAAAAGGTGCTATCGCGTCTTATCCGACCGTGGACGAGATGCGGGAAATAAATATGTAATACGAAAGGAAAAAACACCATGAAAGAATTTACTTACACCATCAAGGATGAAATAGGCATTCACGCAAGACCGGCGGGCAACCTTGTCAAGCTGATAAAGGGCTTTTCGAGTGCAGTCACCATTGAGAAAGAGGGCAAGGCTCCCATAAATGCCACAGCTCTGATGAAGCTGATGAGCCTCGGCGTGAAGTGCGGCGATACCGTGAAGTTCAGCATCGACGGCGAGGACGAGGAAGCAGCAGCAAAGGCGATAGAGGAATTCATGACCGCTAATCTGTAATGAAAGGCAGGGTGACGGAGTATGACCGTTTTTCAGGGTAAGGGAGTTTACGGAGCCGTAGCAATAGGCAAGGCTTCGATATTCAGCCGGGGTGGTGCCGATGTGCGCCGCGAGAGCATAGACGACCCCGCAAAGGAGCTTGAACGCGTGGAAGCCGCAAAGGCACTGGCTGTGGAGCAGCTCGAAGCGATACATGACAAGGCGCTCAAAGAGGTCGGAGAAGCAAATGCCGAGATATTCGAGATACACATAATGATGCTCGACGACGAGGATTATAACGATTCGATACGCAATATCATCGAGACCCAGAAGGTCAACGCGGAATATGCTGTTGCCGTGACCTCCGACAATTTTGCAGAGATGTTCGCAAGCATGGACGACGCATATATGCAGGCGCGTTCGGCAGATGTGAAGGATATATCCAACCGCCTCATCGCCTGTATGTCGGAGGGCGGCAGCGGCTCTTCGGAGAGCGGCGAGAAGATGATAGTCTGCGCGGACGACCTTGCGCCAAGTGAGACCGTTTCGCTTGACAAGGACAAGGTACTCGCATTTGTCACTGCCTTCGGCTCCTCCAACTCCCACACAGCGATACTCGCGAGAAATATGAATATCCCCGCTGTAATAGGTGCTGGCGAGGAATTTCTTAAAAGCATCAGCGACGGCGATATGCTGATAGTTGACGGTCACACAGGCGAAATATATGTTGACCCGGACGAGGACACCGTAAAGCGCTATACCGAAAAGCAGGAAGCCGACGCGAAGAAGAAGCAGCTCTTACAGGAGCTCAAGGGCAAGGAAAACATCACTCTCGACGGCACTAAGATAAACGTATATGCGAATATCGGCGGAGTTGCAAGTATCGGTTCAGTCCTCGCCAATGACGCAGGCGGAATCGGACTGTTCCGCAGCGAGTTCCTTTACCTCGAAAGTGAGGACTACCCCACCGAGGAACAGCAGTTCACCGCCTATCGCAAGGTGCTCGAAAGCATGGCGGGAAAGAAGGTCATTATCCGCACTCTCGACATCGGCGCGGATAAGCAGATAGACTACTTCAAGCTCGACAAGGAGGACAATCCCGCGCTGGGCTTCCGTGCTATCCGTATCTGCCTTACCCGTCCGGAGATATTCCGCACACAGCTCAGAGCGCTCTACCGGGCATCGGCATTCGGCAATCTCGGCATTATGTTCCCGATGATAACCAGCGTTTCCGAGGTGAAAAAATGCCTTGCAATGTGCGAGGAAGTTAAGAAGGAACTGCAAAGCGACGGCATAAAGTACAGCGAGGACACCGAGATCGGCATTATGATCGAAACTCCCGCGGCTGCCGTCATCAGCGACAAGCTTGCTCCGCTGGTGGACTTTTTCAGCGTCGGCACCAATGACCTGACCCAATACACCCTCGCCTGCGACAGGCAGAACGCGAAGCTTGAAAGCTTTGTGGACACCCATCACGAAGCTGTGCTGCGGCTCATCGAAATGTCCGCGAAAAACGCCCACGTCAACGGTGCGTGGATAGGTATATGCGGCGAGCTGGGCGCGGACCTGACCCTTACCGAAACATTCCTGCGAATGGGCATCGACGAGCTTTCGGTATCTCCTCCCTATGTGCTGCCGCTGCGCGAGAAGATACGGAGCATAGATCTGAAACAAGGGTGAACTCCGTAATTATTTCTGCAAACAAAAAAAGATCCGGACCGCGGTGGTTCGGATCTTCTGTTTTTCATTGTATGGTTCCTTTCGGTGTTATCCGTATTTTTCCGCTGACAGTCGGCAGCTTTATCCTGTACTTTTCGGCAAGTCCGGGACCGCACGCTGCCGAGCCCACGCCCGCCATTGCGAAGTCCGCGCAGATGACATTGAACTCACATTTCTCAAGCTCGAAGTTGTGGCGCTTGTTTGCCAGCTCCTCCTGTGTGTATTCCGAGGCGCTGAACGAAAAGCCGTCGGGGTTCGAGAACGTGAGCGCCGCCTTTTCGCCGAGAACCGACATTCGTGTGCATCCATAGTGCGAGCCGTTCTCCTGCGGTCGTATGTAGTCCTCGTGCATATCCGCGATCTTTGCTGTGAAGTTCCCGATGTATGAGGCTTGATGCTTGTCGATGTAGCTTTCGTGTTCGCCGTAGCCGTAATACTCCACATCTGCGAACTTTTTTGGCAGGAACAGCCGCAGTCCGAAGCGAGGCAGAAACTCCACCTTATCTGAGAACTCGGCATAGCAGGATATATCGAGCGCGCCATTGCCGCCTATACGGTATTCGGCGGTCATCTTCGCAAACGGTTGATGTATGCTCCAGCCGAAGGACTGCTTCACGCGAATAACCGCACAGCCCTCCTCTGCGGCTATCGCCGTTTCGTAGACCTTGACTGTCGGCTCGTGCAGGTGCGCGTTGTACCAGTCATTCTTCATCGTGTCATTGTCCACGGGAGCGCGGAAGAAGTTGTATTCCACAGGCTTTGCGAGAATGTTCTCGCCGTTCACGGTGATACTGTCGAATTGCGCGGTGCGACGGTTGAACACATATTCGGTATTGCCTGCCGCAATGCGGTATATGCAGGAGCTGTTTCCGATACGGGAGCAGCTTCTTTTTCTACGGTAAATATTTTCAGCTGATCGAAGCAAACTTCTTCGACGTCGTTGAATACGCTATAATCATTTTTTGCAGTAAAGATGAAGCGAATATATGCGTCCTGCTCAAATGCTTTAGCAGTCACCGGAAGGTCAATTTCAACGTTTCCCATAGGCTGCACAGAGAATGTAAAGCTGCCGGTCTCGGCAGTTCCGCCGTCGTGGGTGATCTCCCATTTGCAGTCGAGATATTCACCCGCATTGATGAACCTCAGCAGGCTGTTTATGAGGTACGGACTTTCCGCAGACCAGAGCTTCACATCGCCGATCGTGTGCTCAAACGTTCCGCCGTCGCATACATCTCCCGAACAGATAAGCTCATCGCCGTCGAACAGGGATTCGTCGCCGCCCTGGAACATCGAGGACAGGTCGCTGTTGAAGCCGTTTACATTGTCAAACAGCATCACGAATTTCCCGTTTTCGGGTGTTATCATATCCTGTAGGAGGTCATACTGCTCCTCGCTGTAGTAGCCGTCGCCGGTAAGTCCCTGCCTGCACAGATCCTCGAGGTACTCCATACAATGAACTATTTTCTCGGAATTTAAATTGTTTATTATTTCGGTGTTCTGCACATCGACTATCTTTGTACCGGTCGTTGCGATGAAGCTCATGGCACCGACACCGGTATAGCCGATATGTTCGGGGGAGATATCGCACCACTTTCTCAGCATGTCACGGAAGGTGTCCCAAGTCCATTCGCCGCTCTGATACAGCGCCATGGGGTCGGGGAGACCATATTCCTCCAGCACGAGCCGGTTGTAGTTTATCGCGAAGTTCGATGAGAGCGTGTAGGGTACATAGTAATGCTTGCCGTTATACGCATACTCCTCGGCAATACCCTTCATTCCGACCCATAGCTCGCTGTCGAGGTCGATGTAGCTGTCTATCGGGGTGTACAGCCCGAAGCAATCATTACAGCCGCCGTGAGCACTGACGCGAGTTTCTTTGCGTTCTTCATAGCGTGCTCAGCTCCTTTCATACAGCCGTGAAAGTGAATGTTATCTCAATAGTGTTTATCTTCTCGTTTGCTCCTGCCTTCCATATCTGAGCGGAGGCTTCTTCGGGAGTTCCTTCACCCATACGCGGCTCGTCGGGAGCCTTGGACACCCACATATTGTACAGGTTCATACGGGTGCATTTGCCGTTGTCGGAGCAGGTATAGCCCTTGCCGTCCTGCTCGATCTCTTCTCCGTTCACCTTGAAGCTCTTCAGTGTGATGACATGGTCGGGGAAGAGAATCTCGCCGTTATAGATGCCCAGCGCGGAGAATGTCACGCCCTTGCCGCCGCCGGCTCCTGTCAGGTCGAGAGAGACGGTGTATTCGCCGTCGCCGGTTATCAGCGCGTTCGATGCCTTTACGTTCACGGTCTTGTTCGTCGGGTCGTAGATATCCCCGACGCTGTACGACACGGCATAATCCCCGCTCTGGTACATTATCCACGCCACCGCGGTATCGTCTGTCGCGGGAATGTCGTTTTCGTCGGACATTCTCGCTTCTGCCGCCTCGAGCGCCTCCGCCATGCCCCTGCGGGCGTTCTCCTTAACCTGCTCGTCGGTAAGGGGCGACTGCGCTGCGAAGCTCCGGTCGAGGAACAGCTTTGCGATAGTCTCGTCGTATATCTTCCCCTCTCTGCGGCGGTACAGACCGTTGCAGTCCCACAGCAGCGGGCAGTAGTTGTACAGGTCGCAGTTATTCAGGAAGTTGGTGAAGTAT
>CAJOMV010000095.1 GCA_905235805.1 uncultured Ruminiclostridium sp. | reverse complement strand
GTTCGCCGTTATAGTAGTGCGGGATAAGCCCGTTGATAAGGCGCGTTATCGTTGTTTTCCCGCAGCCCGAGCCGCCTGTCAGCACGATGAACTCCCCGTCCCGTATCGTCATTTCAAGTCCGCTGACACCGTTTTTGTGTATCGTTTCACCGTCCGCGCCGACCGTCGTATATGAAAAATCCACATTATGTAATTCTATCATTGTCGTACCTTAAAATATGAAGAAAAATATTATCATAGCAAACGAACCGACGATCATCAGCCAGTCGGCGGCATTTATTCTTACCTCGCAGATGTGGGTGCGCTTACCGCCCGCGCTCAGTCCTTTTGTCAGTGAAGCTGCGGACAGCTCATCTGCAATACGCACCGTTGACATCATTATCGGCACAAGCACATATTCGATATAGATGAGCGGATTTTTCACATTGATAAGCTCTTTGATCTCAAATTTCTCTTTCATAGTAAAACTCCTTTTTCAGTTTTTCCAACCCGTGCTGACTGCACGTTTAGTTACCATTGAATTATAAATGCCCTGCTTTTTCATAAGGGTCTCGTGATCACCGGATTCGGCTATCCGTCCGTCCTTTATGACCATGATGTTGTCCGCGCCGACAATGGTGTTCAGCCTGTGGGCAATGACGAGAAGCGTTTTTCCCTTGCAGAGCTCGGAGATAGCCTGCTGGATATAGCTCTCGTTATCCGCGTCAACGCTCGCGGTAGCTTCATCGAGAATAACTATCGGGGAGTTTTTCAGTATGCACCTCGCGATAGAAAGTCTCTGCGCCTGACCGCCGGACAGCGACGCGCCGCCTTCTCCGATCACTGTGTCAAACCCGTCGGGAAGCTCCATGATAAAGTCGTAGCAGCGCGCCTTTTTTGCGGCTTCCACCACCTCTTCGCGGGAAGCGTCCGGTCTGCCCAGCGCTATGTTGTTGTATACCGTGTCCTGAAACAGATATACTCTCTGAAACACCATACTGATGTTGTCCATAAGCGCGGAAAGCGGCATTTTTCTGATGTCGGTGCCCCGGAGCAGTATCTCTCCCGACTGTATATCCCAGAACCTTGTCAGCAGGCTTGCTATCGTGGATTTACCGCCGCCCGAGGGCCCCACAAGCGCGGTCATCGTGCCTTTATCCGCCCTGAACGATACGTCGTGCAGCACGTCCTTCCTGTCATACGCAAATGTGACGTTCCGATATTCTATCTCAGGCGTGCCGTTTTCGGAAAGCGACTGTGTACCGCTGTCGTCAAGCTCCTTTTCCGCAAACAGGGCTTCTATCCTGTCCATGCATGCGCTCATGACGGTAAGCCGCGCTTCCTGATCGTAGAAGGACTTCACCGGAACAAACAGATCAAACAGGCAGAGCAGCATTCCCAGAAAGAAATTCAGCTTCATAAGCCCGTTCATATACAGCGCCGCCGAGACCGCGAGCATTATCGCCGTGCCTATGCCGTAGATCAGGAACACACCGCGCTTATAGGGGTGATGCGAAAACTCGAAATCAAGATTTATGCGGCAGTTCGTCTCAAAGCTGTCAGTAAGCTCCTTTGATTTTTCGCCGAGCAGATTGTAGGTCTTTATAATGCCGATACCTTCCGTGAAATCCAGCACAGCCTGGGTCTGCACCTCGGCCGCCTCCTGCTTTTCGTCCGAATGTACGAGGTCGCTTTTCATCATGCCCCTTCCGAGCAGTACCATAATGCCGGTTATGATGAGGGACGCGATACCGAGCCGCCAGTCGAAGAAGAACATGAACACTATCATTAAAGCCTGCGAGAACAGATAATTCATCATATCCGCAAGCGTCATCATGCAGTTTTCCTCGATGAACACCATATCCGTCGAAAGCACCGAGCTTATCTTTCCGATATTTCCTTCCGTGAAATATCCCATGGGCAGACGGCGCAGATGTTCGCCCAGCTTCATTCGCATATCCGCGAATATCATATACCCCGCGACGCTCTGGAGCCTGTCGGCGAGATACTGCAGCACCGCCTGTGCAGCAACGCTTACCACAAGCGCAATCGCACCGTACAACGCTGTCATTTCCGTGATCGTGCCGTCAAGGCAGGTCGTGACGATAAAATATGTAAGCACGATAGGCACCTTCATCAGTATTCCTTTCAGGAATGAAAGAAACATCGAGCCGTAGATCCTGCCCCTGCATTTTCCCGCGACTGTAAGGATCCGCTTTATCATTCCGACCATGCCGTCACCTCATTTCCGATCGTCCAGTTCACCCGTGCCTCACTGCTGTTCCATAGTTTGCGGTATTCCTCGCAGCTTTGCAGCAGATTTTCGTGTGTGTCCACGGTAATGATGTTACCGTCCTTCACACGCATATCCTGTCTGCATTCACTATGGTCTGCAGGCGGTGCGCTATGACAAGCACGGTCTTTCCTCTGATTATTTCCGCGATAGCCGCGTTCATCTTCTCCTCATTCTCGGGGTCTATGAAGGCTGTCGCTTCATCGAGAACTATTACCGGGGCGTTTTTCAGTATCGCCCTCGCAAGTGAGATGCGCTGTCTCTCACCACCGGAAAGCTGCTTGCCGCCGTCACCCGCCATAGTGTCTATTCCGTCCGGTAAGCGTTCAAGGAACTCCGTACACTGCGCTTTATTAGCTGCAGCTAACACCTGCTCGCGGGAAGCTGTCGGGTCGCCGATCAATATGTTCTCATACAGCGTGGTGTTGAACAGGAACTGCTCCTGTGAGACGTAGGAGATGTTGTCGTTCAGCGTCTCGATACTCATATCGGTGATGTCCTGTCCGCCTAGGGTTATCCTGCCGCCGTTTAAGTCGTAGTAATGCACCAGCAGTTTCGCGAGTGTGGATTTTCCGCTGCCGGATTCGCCAACAAGTGCGGTGAGTGTTCCCTCCTTGAGCTCGAGCGAAACGCCGTGCAGGACCTCCTGCTCTTTATAGGCAAACCGCACATCTTCAAAAGAAACGATATGTGAATTACCGATAAATGGATTACCAGCAGACTTTAAAGGCTCATTGTCCATAGCCTTTTCCACCTCGTCTATTTTATAGCCGAGCTGCGGTATTTTTCCCGCAAACGCAAGCGCCTTCAGAAGCGGCGTACCTATCGACAGCGACAGACAGAATACCAGCACCAGATCTGCAATCGTCGATGTGCCGTTTATGACAAACAGCGTTCCCACAGGCAGCATAACCAGTGCCACGCAGGGCAGTATCGCGCTGTACAGAGCCATCCACGACCAGCAGACCTTGTATCACGCAAGGGTGAAATCGCGGTAATCCTTTATATCCTTTTCGTATCGCCGGTAGGATTCTCCGTCCCGCCCGAATACCTTCACGACCTCCATACCGTTGACATACTCGATGATCGTCGCGTTCATCTTCGCGGAGGCTGCATAGTACGCGTTCATTCGTGTCATACCCGCATTGAACATCATTCCCATAGCGAGAAGTCCCAGTGGCAGCGAGCACAGCGACAGCAGCGCCAGCTTCCAGTCCGCGAAAAACATACATATAATCGAGATGAGCGTCATTGACAAGTTGGAAATGCCCTCCGGGATAGCGTGCGCCAACAGCAGCTCGATCTGCTCGATATCGTCGGTGAACAGCTTCTTGATCTTGCCGTTACCCATGTCCTGTATCGTGCCGAGGGGCTGACGCTCCAACTTCTGCTGCAGGGAAATGCGGATATTTTTCAGTGTGTTGTACGCTGATATGTGGGAGAATTTCAATCCCCACACATACAAGATAGCATAGGCTAACTCACATGCAAAAATAATAACGATATGCAGTATCAGAAATTCCGCGGACAGCGTTTCGCCGTCTATAAGCGGCTTTATGATGCGGTACACCATAAAAAACGGCACTGCCGACGCTATCAGCCCCGCAAACATAGCCGCAAGCGCCGCGTAGGTGTACTTTATGTAGCTGCCCATATACGGTTTGACTTTATCAAACATTATTTTTTCATCGCCTTTCTTGATTTTTTATCAGGTTTTTTCAGCATGATCACCTTTTTCCAGTTGAAGAAGCGACAGACTATTCTGCAGTGCTCCTCTATCTGCTTCCAAGGCATATCGTGAATGACGGGTTCACAAATGCAGGTCCAGAATGAAGAAATCAGAACGTGAAATTCCTCTCTCGTGACCTCGGCTTCCGCAAGTCCGCGCTTTCTCGCTTCCTCATAGAATCTCTCGTAAGCATAGCTCATTTTCGTAACAAACTCGTGACTGAAATTCTCATATCTTGTTCCTGCAGCCCTATCTATGAGCAGTATGAACTTGCTGCGTTCGTCGCAGATCAATCTGAATATCGGTATCATATACT
Organism: uncultured Ruminiclostridium sp.; assembly: GCA_905235805.1. Classification (GTDB taxonomy): domain Bacteria; phylum Bacillota; class Clostridia; order Oscillospirales; family Ruminococcaceae; genus Ruminiclostridium_E. The sequence goes on along the minus strand of CAJOMV010000095.1, from coordinate 40,999 downwards.
CGTATGTCATTATCCACGAGTTATATACCTCATCGTCACTCAGAGACGCAAAATCAATAGTCGAGCGCTTATTCACAAAATCATTCAGCGCTCCGGCTATATCATCGACCACCGCGCAGAACAGGTCTTCCTTGCCCTTGTAGCGCTTATAGACCGCGCCTGTTGTGATGTCAGCGTTTTCACATATGGTTTTCAGCTCGGCTTTTAAAAAACCCTGCTTCAGAAATTCTGTTTCCGCGCTGGCGAGCAGTCGCGGGTCAATGCTTTTGTCGGGTGTTGACATGATATGCCTCCAAAAATAAACGACCTACCGATAATCTAATTATCAGTAGGCATTATATCATATATCTTTCGTTTTGTCAATAGTCTTTTTGAAATTATTTCAGAACCGTTCTATCCCGCTGTGTATCATATCAAGTGAAAGCGTTCAGTTACTGACGTCGCAGTGCGTACACGATCATTCCAAGCAAGACCTTGTATGACCAGTTCGTGAGACGGTAAGAGAGGGTGCCGCCTTCTTTATCGATTGGTTTTAGAGGCGGATCTTTGGCAGAACTTCGGTATCTTGTATTTTCTTATTGATAATTAATGCAAATTGTGATATAATTATGGTCAAGGTGATAATATGACAATAATAATGATATGTGACGATGAAAAGAAAATGCTTTCTGACATTGCCGCGCTTACCTCCGAAGTAATAAACGACAGCAGCATTTCATCATTTCAAAACGGACGCGACCTCATTTCGGCAATGAAAGAAAGGTCTTGTGAAATTCTGCTGCTTGATATTGATATGCCCGAACTGAACGGGCTTAAAATTGCACACGCTTTGTCGGATGTGACCGCTAAGCCTTTGCTGATATTTGTTACAAGTCACGACGAGCTTGTGTATGACAGTCTGCAATTCCACCCGTTCGGGTTTGTCCGTAAATCACATCTGGCGCGGGAACTCCCCAAAATGCTTGGTGACGCGATAAATGAGATAAGCGGCAAGGAAACACACTTCTGCTTTCATTCATCGGAAGGAGATGTGAAGCTGAAGCTCGATGATATACGATATTTCGAGTCGGACGGGAATTACATAAAGCTGTTCGCGGCGGAGGAATATCGTTTCAGGGAGACACTGACCTCGCTTGAAAACACACTTGCGGGAAACGGCTTTGTGCGTATACATAAGGGTTTTCTCGTCAATCAATCGGCAGTGAAGATCATAAATTCCGATGAATGTGTGCTTTATGATAATACCCGCCTGCCGATAGGACGCAGCTATTCTGATACTGCGCGGAAACAACTTATGAGGTATATGCTGAAATGAATGGAAAGAAACTGCAAACGGAATATGACGCGCTTCTCGAAAAGTATGACCGTGTGTTGAGCGAGAGAGCCGCCGCAGAATATGAATTGTCCGAGCTGAAAGCAGCAGCTGAGAACATTTCCCGTCAGGACGAGGAAGTGCGCAGACTCCACGAAAGTATCCGGAGCATAAAACACGATATGCGCAATCATCTTATGGTTATCGCGTCTTATCTGAACGGCAATGATACCGCGGCAGCGAAGGCGTACACATCGGAGATACTCGACAAGCTGAACTCCGTACACAGCTATATCGAAACAGGAAATTCGCTGATGAACCATATCCTGAATGAAAAGCTGAATCTGGCGCGCGGTAAAGAAATTGCTGTAAAGGCGGAGATCGAAAACCTGTCTTTCGCAAAAATGGAGAGCATAGACTTTTCGGCGATGCTGTCAAATATGCTCGATAACGCTGTTGAAGCAAGCGAAAAGGAAACGTCCCCCGAAATCGTTGTACAAATAGCCCGCAGACGCGATTATGAAACTATCCTCGTGAAAAATAAGATAGGACGGTCTGTTCTGACGGACAATCCAGAGCTTGCAAGCTCGAAATCCGATAAAGCCACGCACGGTATGGGAGTGCCGCAGATAAGGTCAATATGTGGAAAGTACGGCGGTATGTGCGACTTTTACGAAGAAGACGGATTTTTCTGCGCCTCGTCGTTTATCCCTGTGTGAATGTCGTTTATCCCGAATCCCTTGCAAATTATTATTGCAGGGGATATAATTATTCTCGGAGGCATTATGATAAATTTTGAAAATGTCAGCAAATATACGCTTAACGATATCACGCTGAATATCCCGAAGGACGAGATCGTCGGAGTCATCGGAGCCTCGGGTGCGGGAAAGACCACGCTGATAAAGCTTGCCTGCGGACTGCTCGCTCCCGGCAGCGGACAGGTATGGACACTCGGCAAGGATCCCGTAAAATACCGCAGGAAATATGCTTCGGATATAAGCACATTTATTGTGGGAACGCCGCTGCTGAACAAGGAAGATACAGTGCTGCAAGGCTTTGAGACAATAGCGGCGATATACAATTTGACCGGAGAGTATTTCAGACGGAGGTATTCCGTACTGTCGGAAAAGCTCGGGTTCGCGGAGCTGTCCGAAAGCAGAGTAAAAGACCTTTCTCTCGGTCAGAAGATGCGGGCGGAGCTCGGCGCGGCACTGCTGTATAAGCCGAAGCTGCTTCTGCTTGATGAGCCGAATGTCGGGCTTGATGAAAACGGGAAATCCGCGCTCTGTGATACTCTGAAACAAGGCGCGGACGGCGGAATGACGGTGCTTCTCACATCTCACGATATGGCAAGTGTATCAAGGATATGCACAAGGCTTGCGATACTTTACGGCGGGAAGCTTGTCTTTTACGGAAGCCTTGATAACCTGCGAAGCAGATATCTGCCGATAAATACTATGGCTGTACATTTCATCGGCAGAGTTCCCGACCTTGACGACCTTCCTTTAAGGAAGTATTCACTGGAAGGAAATACGCTGAAGCTTGAGTATGATTCAAATCACATAACAGCGGCGGAAATTACAGCGTTGATACTGAAGCAGACGGAGATCACGGAGATAGGCATACACAAGCCCGATCTCGAAGAATTGATAATGCAAATCAGGGGAGAAAAATGAGTTTTATCGAAGTAAAAAACATAAGCAAGACCTTCAAGGTCAGCAAGCGCAGGAGCGGCATTCCCGGTATGCTCGCTAACCTTGTCGCGCCGAAATACGAAAAGCGCGAAGCCGTGAAGGATATCAGCTTTTCTATCGGGCAAGGGGAAATGGTGGGGTTTATCGGACCCAACGGCGCGGGAAAATCCACAACTATCAAAATGCTGTCGGGTATCCTCTTTCCCGACAGCGGCGAGATAATCTGTTCGGGAGTTATCCCGTATAAGCAGCGCAAAAGCTATGTTGGCAGGATAGGCGTGGTTTTCGGACAGAAGTCACAGCTTCAATGGGACCTGCCCGTGACAGACAGCTTCGAGCTGCTGAAAGCGATATACCGCATACCCGATGATGTGTATAAGAAAAACCTCGGCAGATATACGGAAATGCTGGATATGAGCGGATTTATCAATCAGCCTGTCCGTCAGCTCTCGCTGGGGCAGCGTATGCGCTCGGATATCGCGGCGGCGCTGCTCCATTCACCGGAGATAGTGTTTTTCGACGAGCCAACAATCGGTGTCGATGTTGTCGGGAAGGAAGCGATACGAGGCTTTATCCGCGAGCTGAACGCGCAGGATAATGTGACGATGATCTTCACCACTCACGATATGCAGGATATCGAAAAGACCTGCAAGCGCGTCATTATCATCGACAAGGGCAGCAAGGTCTATGACGGTGCCTTGTCCGATATCCGCGAGCGTTACGGCTCCTCCCGCAGTCTCGAGGTCGAGTTTATGACAGATACCGAAACAGAACCTATCGCCGGCGTGGAGACCGAGAATATAGACCCTCGGCACAAGCGCTTCACTTTCGGAAAGGAAGTACATATCAACGATCTGATGTCCCTGCTGCTGCAAAATTACAGCGTGCGCGATATAAACATATCAGAGCCGGATATCGAGAGCATTATCCGTAAAATATACAGCGGGGAGGGAACGGCGTGACAGCGTATATGGCTTATGCAATAAAGGTATTCCTCGGCAGGAGCGCTTACCGCTTCGACCACCTTATGAGCATACTTTCGACTGTCCTGCAATTCTTTATTTTCTATGAGATATACCGTGCGCTGTACGGCGGCGCGGAACAGGTTGACGGGATAACTATGTCAATGGTCACGACGAATTTTGTGCTGTCGCTGGGTCTCGGAGCGATATTCTCGCCGGACGACTATTTCCTGCCGAGCAAGATATGGGACGGCAGCATTTCAACTGAACTGCTGCGCCCGATAAGCTTCAAGGGACGAATGATAGCCGAGAATGTCGGGAACTCGGTGTTCAATCTTATATTCAAGTTCATTCCGGTGCTGATAATAGCCCTGCTCACTACGGGAGTGAACGCTCCCGCAGATGCTCCGTGCTTTCTGCTGTTTCTCGTGAGCGCTGTACTCGGCTACGGAGTTTTGTGGACCATCAGCTTTGCCGTGCAGATGACCTCGTTCTGGCTGATAAATATCTGGAGCCTTATCACTATCAAGAATGTGTTCATAAATGTGCTTTCCGGTTCTATGATACCGCTGTGGTTCATGCCGGAGTGGATGCAGGGAGTGCTGAATTTCACACCCTTCGCGTCAATCTACTTCACGCCTGTACAGATATATCTCGGGCAGCTTTCCTACGGTGAGGTCGCAGCAAAATGCGCTATACAGCTTGTATGGACGGTACTAATATACCTGATCGGTGATATGCTGTGGCGAAAGGGACAGCGCAAGCTTATTGTTCAGGGAGGCTGAAATGAAAGACACATTGCATTTAATGGCAGTCTATACGAAAACAACTGCAAAGGCGTGGTTCCAGTACCGCGTCGATGCCGTACTCAGATCACTTGCGGTATTCCTTCGCGAAGCCACGGGAATAATCGTGATATGGTTCACTCTGCTGAAATTCGACACACTGGGCGGCTGGGATATTTACGAAATGCTGTTTTTGTTCAGTCTGCTTTTCCTCACCTACGGAATAATGATAATCTTCTTCACGGGACTCCGTGATTTCGGAAGCACGGTTCGGGACGGCAGCTTTGACAGGTTTATACTGCGCCCGAGGGGACTTCTGTTTCAGATAATATTTGTAAATTCCGACTGGTTCGCGGCTATCGGTCACGGGGGACTCGGAATAGTTCTTTTTCTGATCTCTGCGGGAAAAGTAGGCATACAGTGGAACGTTTTCAACGCAATATACTACATACTGACCATAGCGGGCGGAGTGCTGATACAAGGGGCGGTTTTCCTGCTTCTTGCCGCGCTGAATATCTATCTGCTGCTTACAGACAGCCTGAAAGAGCTTCTATACTGGAATATGCGCAGATTTGCCGGCTATCCGATAAGCATTTTCAACAGGTTCATTCAGATAATTATGATCTATGTTATGCCCTTTGCGTTCGTGAATTACTTTCCGGCGCAGTTCCTGCTGCGGAAAAGCGATATGGCTGAATACCCCGAAATATATATGTATCTAACGCCGGTCATCGGTATTCTGATGTATCTTGCGGCATACTGCTTCTGGCGATTCAGCATACGCTTCTATAAAAGCTCGGGGAATTGACAGTACAGCCGTTTAATTGATCGGAGGATATGATGACACCCGAATGGTTGTTTTTTGATGTAGGCTCTACACTTATTGACGAGACCAAAGCTTATGAGCACAGGATAAACGACGCTATTGCCGGAACAGATATTACACTTGAGCAGTTCAATGAAAAGCGCCGATATTTTGCTATGCAGAATCTGCGCGGCGACCTTGAAGCTATCGAATACTTCGGGCTTACCGGAACGCCTTGGCATAAAGAGGACGAATACCCTTATCCCGAAGCCGACAGGGTACTTGAATATCTCCGAAGCAAGGGATATAATATCGGAGTTATCGCAAATCAATCTCCCGGCACGGAAGAAAGGCTGCAAAAGTGGGGTCTGATGAAATATATCGGTGTAATCGCCGCGTCTGCGGAGCTTGGTGTCGCAAAGCCAGACAAAGCTATTTTTACCAAAGCTATGGAAATGGCAGGGTGCTCCCCCGAAAGCTCGGTGATGATCGGCGACAGGCTCGATAACGATATTTATCCCGCAATGGAGCTTGGAATGATGACCGTATGGATAAGGCAGGGTTTTTCGGTTTATCAGCAGCTTGATGAAACCAAAGGCAAGCCCGATCATATCATTGACTGTTTGGCTGGACTTATGGAGATATACTGAATAACCAACAAGGCTCTGTTCCGCATTGTTGTGCGGTCCAGAGCCTTGTTTTGTTACTGAATACGGCTGATCGGCAAAAATTTCCTTATCTCATTGATATATTCCTCCGCGCACATGATGACCGACAAATGCCCGCCCCTTATAGTTCTGACCATTGCGTCTGGGAGCAGATCGGCAAGCTTTTTCTGATCCTCCGATGTGAAAATATCCTTTGACGGCTGAAGCAGAAGAATATGACCCTTTACAGGTCCAAACTCCCGTGTGGTGAATTTATCCTGCGCAGCCCCGTCCCAAAGCAGTTCCACTGAGTGAATGAACTTTCTCTTGTAATCCGGAACAAGTGCCATAGTTTCAAGGTAACTGATGCCGTCACGCTGTTCCTGTTCTGTCTCACCGTTGAAATATGAAGCCGCTTTCGACACAAGTGCTTTTTTCATAAGCGCGGAAGGAATGCACCTGAACAATGTCCTGTAACGCCGCTTATGCGGCAGCTCTTTGGTGACTATATCTTCACAGTATTGTGAATCCAGTGTAAGGGTAGATATCAGTATCAATGCGGAAATGTCATCGGGATATTTCCGAAGCCAGAACTGCGCATGAAGCCCGCCGTCGCTGTAGCCCATTACAGTCGGGCTGACAATGCCGAGCCTCTGAGCAAGGGCGTGTATTTCTGTCAGAAGCTCATCTGTCGTCTTTACATAGAGCGGATATTCGACCAGCAAGATCCGATATGACTTTTCAAGACCTTTAACATACCTTATCCATGTTTCCTGTATCTCAAGCCCGTTAAACAGTATTATGGGCGGAGCCTCCTTATCCCCCGATATGATATATCTGAACGTTCCGTTTTGTGTCTCAAAGACACGGTATTGATGCGTTCTGTTAAACTCCCTCAATTCTTCCTGAAACAACACTTTTATTCACCTTCAGACACATATTTTCGGAACCCAATCAACAGTGCAGCAAACATAACTATAGCGCCGAGACTTTTGTTAGATGTACCGATGCCGTTTGTTACCGCGTAGTTGCCGATAAGTCTGACGGAATTGAATACCCACATAAAGATCAGAAGATTGAAGATGCAGTACCATTTCGGGAACGGCGTATATCCCTTGACAAACGCGATAAACTGGATATTATTAGCGCCAAAGAAGAAAACGAAAAACACGACAGTCACAGGAAGCAGGAAATACAGCAAATATTCCACCGCTATTTTGTACGCAATTTCCTGTCCCGCGCTGTCATTGACGGTGTGATATATCCACATAAACACACCGCAGGGCAAATGGACTGCACCGCCTCCAAGCGCGAGATAGCCGTATGCGGAAATTTTATAAAAAACTGCACTTTTCGGCATTTTGTTTTTAAACAGCGGATAAACAGTCAGCATCGCCGGAACTTCGAGACATATCCCGAGACAGCCTATCAGACCGCCGAGAACAGGTCTCCATACCGGCAAAGCGAGTGCTGCGCCGAGATAGCCTTCAAGCAGACCCGCGCCCTCGGGAAACTGCACACAGCCTATCAGCATATCACCTATCAAAGTAAGTACGGCTCCGAATATTCCGAGTTTTAAATAGTTCTCTGATTTTTTTATCTTTTCCATATTTTTATCCTCCGTCCTGCGCCGATTAGCGTCCGCTAACTTTATTATAATACCACATTTTCATAGATATGTCAACAGCAAAATGCGCTCCGGTTGTGCAGAAAAGATATTGACATTCAGGGTATTATGTGATATTATAAAAGAGTTAGCTATAGCTAACAGAAGGCGGGTTGAAGCCATGAAAACTCAGCAATACGAATATACAAAAGACGGCTTTGAGGCAGTGCTCTATGATGCCGGGAACGATGACGACAGACTGCTGATTGTGATACAGGGCTTGAAGGGACTGGAACTGCCGTCGAAATACGCGGAGATGTTCGCGGGCAAGGGGTACTCGGCTCTCGCGATGTCATATTACGGCGGCGATGGACAGCCGAAGACCATGCGCGCTATACCGCTGGAACAATTCCGCACTGCCCGCGATACTATGAAGCGGTACGAAAACGGCACATTTCGGCGCTTCGGCATTTACGGCAACTCCAAAGGCGCGGGAATGGCGCTGCTTGCCGCAAGCACAGTACCTGACATTTCCCTCGTGATCGCTGCATCGTCATTCGGTCACATAATGCAGGGTAACGGCGGGAAGGATCTGTCACCGTGCAAGGCTATGGTCTCACTCGACGGGAAGGACTTTCCTTATGTTCCGAACAAGGGCGTTTTTGGAGCATTCTTTAAACGCTGCATGAAGGAACATAATATCCGGCTGTTGTATTTCTTTGATGAATGGGAACGGAAAGGAACAGAGGAAAATGAAATTCCCGTCGAAAGGATCAACGGTGACATACTTTTCCTGACTTCAACAAATGATGAATCCGTTCCCGCGAAGCGTGATGCCGAGCTTCTGATCTCACGATTGCAGCGAATGGGATCTTCACATTCATACAGGCACATTAATTTCGAGAACGGCAGCCACAATCTCGGTTATTTCCCGATAAATAATGACCTGCTTCCTCAGGAGAAAAAACACCCTGCGGAGTGTCAGAAAGCGCGGGAGGACGCGCTTGAAGCAATACTGCAAACGCTTGACAAATGGGGCGTACAGCAGCTTTAAGGAGGATAACAGAAATGGACATAAGCTCACCAAAAGCAGTCATAGGAGCAAACTCGTGGGGCAGCGCCGCGTACGGAAAGCTTCTTCGCGGCAGCAGCGTCGATGACGATACGATCAGAAAAGCAATGGACACCGCAAAAGAAAAAAACCTGCTCATCTTCGATCTTGCGCAGGATTACGGGCTTGGCAAGGCGCAGAAAATGATAGGTGGATTCGGTACGGAAGATATTTACATATCGGCGAAGTTCACGCCCGGAAAAAAGTACGTTCCCGGACAGGTGCGAAAGTCGCTGGAGCGCGATTTGGCAGAGTTCAGACGGGAATATTTGGACATTTACTGGCTGCACCTGCCAACGGATATCGAGAAAAATCTCGCAGAGATCATTGCTCTTTACAATGAGGGCAGGATCCGCCATATCGGTATATCGAATTTCAACCTCGCCGAATGCAGGAAGGCGAAATCCATACTCGACTATGCGAAGATACCGCTCTACGGTGTGCAGAACCATTACAGCCTTATCAGCCGCGAATGGGAGCAAAACGGCGTAGTTGCGTGGTGCAGGGAAAACGGTATCTCATTCTGGGCTTGGGCAGTCCTCGAGGAGGGTATGCTCACCGACCCGCGGGTCAAAACGAAAGGCTCGCTGATGAAGCTCATTTTCAGCGGCAAAAAGAAAAAGCTGCGCCCGCTGTACGCAGCTATGGACCGTGTCGGTAAGCGGCACAATATCACAATACCGCAGGTCGCGGAGGCATTCTGCGCAAACAAGGGCATTGTGCCTATATGTGGCTGCCGCAAGCCGTATCAGGTCGAGCAGCTTTATGAGGCTGTCAATACAACGCTCTCGCCGAGGGAAATGCGGTTCCTTGAAGCTGTCGCGGACAAGGTGAATGTACGGATACTCGGCGCGGATATGTTCAGGTTCGCGGTGAAGAAATAAGTCACACGCCTGCTCCCGCGACTATAAGAACTATCGCAAACAACGTGAAACCGAAGCCGAGTGATCCGCCGAGCTTTAACCCGATTTTTTGCAAAGGCACAAGTATTAGTGTTGCGGTGACCGGATTAAGCAGGATCATAGCCGTCGGCACATTCAATGCGCCTGTAAGTATAGCCGCCGCAACGATCACGGTCGTTGCGGCAATTAAACTTATCGCGCTTATGAGTGACGGGATCTTCGGGTATTTGTCCATTGCGTCAATTACCGTCTGCGCGTCATCATCAGATATTTTTCCGGCAAGCCTGCGATAGACGATGTACTTTGTCACGATAGCTCCGTGGAAGTAAAGTCCGGTGTACGCACCGATAAATGTGTTTATTTTCAACGCGAGCGCAAGTCCGGTATTGTTCTGTCCGATAAGCTCCGCAAGAAACCACATTGTGAGGTATGTCCCCGGTTGTCCGACACAGGAAAGCCAAAATGACTTATCAAACCAGCTCTCACTCACCTCCGTCCACCACGGCGCGATCCTTCCGAGACTCCGCGAGTCGGCTTTGTCGCCCTTGCGTCCCGACCACGCGAGAGGAACGTCCGCTCTTGCACAGAGTATTCCGCAAATCACGCCGATGATCCCGATAATAACATAGATGTTCATTTTTCGGAAGCTCCCTTCTTGTGATAGAAATAGGCTGTCAAAAATATCAAACCCTCGCCGAGACTTTCGCAGGCGCCGTATGCGCCCTCTGCGGCAGTTCCCGAAAAGATGACCTTCCAAAGCATACCGAGCGCAAATGCTCCCACAGGTCCCACAAGGCAGAACCACCTCGGCAGTGTCGATTTCCCGGAAACAGTTACATAGAAATGGAGCACATAACCCGCACAAAGAAAGCCTATCAGAACAATATTCGGCAGCATAACAAATTCCGACCAGCGCTGTGCGGCGTCTGCCGCAAGCTCCGTCGTTCCGCCTTCCGACAGCACGGATATGTACGTCAGCGGCATGAGGGAGCCCAGCGAGAAATGCAGATAACCCGTCGATGCCACACCGATAAGATACAGCGTCGCAAATATCCTGCAAGGCTTACCGCAGCGGTCGGCTGTCATACGGTAAACGCTTACTCCCGCAGGCAGCATCAGCGCCATGCCGATAAATCCGAGTATCGCCGAAATAACAAAGCGCCATTCCGGCATCTGCGCCCACAGCGGCTGCACGCCCGACGTGCCGAGCCCCTCATAGCAGTATATCAGGCAGTCGCCGACCATGAAAAGCACTCCGCCGATCATGCCGAGCATCGCGTAGATCTTCATTTTCTGACTTGTAAGCTGCATTTTATCACCCCATATTTCTATATGCTCTTGCTTCTTTCCCAGCCGTCGCCCGCGTCGGTGTCATGTCTGATAAAATCGAAATCACAGCAGTCGCCGCCCTGACAAAGCGTTTTCGTACGCTTGAAATCCGTATATGGAAGCTGACCGAAATTTATTATATCGGAATGGCAGAACATTGCGCCGAGCTTCATAAGGTCGCGCTTTTCAAATATATGGCGGTAAACACATTCTCTGCACTCAAAGTGAAATCTGTCCTTCGGGTCGTCGAGATGCCATTCGTATCGCCAGCCGATACCCGAACCGTGTCTGAATCCGAACGGAAGTATCTTCTTCATCATCGGAATAAAAAACGGCAGCTTTGCCATTTTCTTATAGCTTTTCGGAGTGAGCATTTTCCACATCTCCTCCGATACGATCCTGTAAGCTTCTTCCTCGGTTTTCCCGTGTTTCTGAAGCACCTCGTACATTGCAACAGAAGTGAATATCTGCGCCATGTGCTTGTAATTGCCCTTGTCGCAGTATTGCTCCTCTTCCCCGATAAGCTCCTTCATTCTTTTGTATATGTCCTGCCGCATATCATTCGGCAATGTCGGGAAATAGTTCCTATAACGGCTTATCTTCACCAGTGACTGCGGTTCATATCTTTTCATATATATCCTTTCTCAATTCAGATAATGTAAAATGTTTTGCAGCACACGATTTATTCCTTCACCATTTTTCAAGCTCATCGAGAATATCCTGTGTGCTTTTTTTACGCGCTTCCCTGCACGCTTTAGGGTTTGATCTGTCGCGCGCACAGGCGAACCGAAGCGCAAATTTAAATGACAGCGGCATATCCTCCCACGAGCCGAGAGCGTGGCTCGCGCCGGGGTATTCTATCCACCTTACCCTGTGCGGAAATTCGTTTTCCTCAAGCACCTTTTTCATTCGCTTTACAGCGGTTTCCGACGGCCATGTGTCGTCCCAGTCGGGGGTCAGGAACAGTATATCGCCGTTGATGTTCTCCACCTTTATCCGCGACTCGGGATTTAAAACCGCGGTATCATAGGCTGCACGCATAAAGTGCTTCAGCCCGTAGCCCGGCATTTTCCGCACCTCCTTCAGCGCACCGCGCAAGCCCCCCTTGTCCGCAAGCGGGTAAGTCGAGTACGGCATATCCTCGCCGTGATACTCATAAACGCTCGTTCCGGTATGTTTTATCACGTCTTTCATCGATTCCATTACATGGTCGAAGGGAACGACCGCGATCACCTTCGTTATCGCAGGAATGATCGACGCGCAGAGAAGAATGTACCCCGCGCCTGTGGAAGTTCCCATTATGCAGATCTCGGAATAGCCCTGCTCATTCAGCCATTTTGCAGCCTTTTCGGCATAATCGACGGGAATACGGTGCAGATATGTCGGCAGCCCTTCCCACAGATAAAACCCGAGTATCATCACCGAGTAACCCTCGCGGACAAGGAACTGCCCCGCGTTCACGCATACCTTTTCGGGACAGCCCGCGCCGCCGGTGTAGATTATCGCCTTACCGGGCTTTTTGCTGCCGGGATAGAAATGCGCGGAAAAGCCGTCCTTTTCTACATTGAAATCAATTCTTTCGGTCATCTGATAATTCTCCCTTTTCTTTTTTCAGCATTCTTATCCATTTCTTCTGACGATGACGATAGAAAAACCATGCCCAAAGATATATGAAAATTGTTTTCCAACCTGCACCGATCTCCACATTATCGGTGTACTCACATTCTGTTCCCAGATCCCTCAGTATTATTTCATGATTCCATACGGGAACATGCTCGTTTCCTTCGTGAGTGTAAATTCGGTCCTTATCGAATCTGATTACATTGATGCGGTGTGTTCCGTATGGGATTATCCCGAACAGTCCGAACCTGAACGAATATGAAGCTCCTGCCGTCCATATAAGCTCTTTTGTTCCGTACGCAGGAGTGAATGCGGCATAAGGGGCAGCGACGTACTGCAATGTTTCAAGCTTTTGCAGCCTTTTAAACACTTCATCAATGTTTGCAGGAAATACCGATGTACGGTGAACTGTTTTTGTTTTCATTTTCTTCTATTTCTTTACGGCTCTGAAATAGACCATAGAGCCCCTGATATGCCAGTTTGTGATTTCGTATGCACGTTCAAGCCGCTTCATCAGCACACCCGATGTGTCGAACGGCGGCGTGAACCAGCCCTTCCGTGCAAGCACATTTTTTACGAGCGCGTCGGTGACTGCCGAGCGCCCTTTTATGTAGAAGCAGGCGACCAGCTTCCCTCCCGGCTTCAGCACCCGCGTCATTTCGGAGAAAGCCCCGTTCTTGTCGGGAAACGCATGAAAACCGTTCATGCTGAGTACCGTGTCAAAGGTGCTGTCCTCAAACGGCAGCGCTCCCACATCGCCCTGCATGAATGTGACATTTTCTATGCCGTTTTCCGCGAACCTCGCCTTTGCCTGTTCGAGCATATCAACCGAGTAATCGAGGCAGGTGATGTCGGCGTTTTTCATTCGCTTGTATTTCGCGCAGGTGAACACTCCCGTACCGACCGGAACATCGAGCAGCCTGCCCGAAAACCTGTCCGAAATGTAACGAAGCAGCTCCGCGGCTATCCTGTTGTCATCTGCACCCTGCCAGAACAGCTTTATGTACAGCCTTCCGAACAGGCTGCTCTGCGTGAGCACATCGTCGTAGATATCCTTTGACGCTTTGTATGAACTTGTTATTTTATCGCTCATAAGAAATTCTCCTTTTGCATTTTCGGGCTTTACCATTGCTTCTCCAGAAAACTCAGAGTATCGGCAAACGCTCTGCTCCTGCTTCCGTCACAGGCGGCTGCGTTTTCGCGTTCGATACGGAACATCTTTGAAGTGACGGGTTTGACAGGCGTCAGATACCTGCGATACAGTTATTTCCTTGTCCCTGATATTCGGTATACCGATCTTTGCGTTCTGTTTCTTCTTGAACGCGATTATCTCATCGGCAGTCATTTTTCCCCTGTTTTTCAAGCCGACGGCTTTGACCGCCCGCTTCACTATTTCGTATTTTAATGACATAGCTGCTCCTTCCGACTGTCACTTTTCAGTCATTTCTCCGCGGCTTCCATAGCCGCCGCGACAGCCTTCATTATCGCGTTTGAGCTGTATGTAGCACCGGAAACGGCATCGACTTCTGTCTGCTGTAAATCTATTATCTGCGATATGACCTTCTCACGGCATGACAGCCAGTATGAAATATCCTCTTCCTCGCAGGTGGAGGAAACCGAGGTTATCATATCGTTTTCGACCGTTATTGTGACATAGATGTACCCGTCGTAACCGTATGCTTTTCCGGTGAATGTGCCGTCGTTATAGATCCGCGGAGCAGGCGGTTCGGTCTCCTCGGCAGTTGTCATTGTCGTTTCCGTTGTTGTGGTCGTTTCCGGTATTGTGGTTGTGGCTTCAGATGTTTGTACAGCGGTCGTTTCTGCCACAGTCTGCGGTTGTTCCTCTGTATCTGTCGCAGAGGCTGTTGTCGCTGTAGTTCCGGTTGTTGTTACGTTCGTTGTCTCTGCGTTTGTCGTCCCTGTGGTCGTCGTCTGTAAGACTGTGGTCACGGAAGATGATGTCACCCCCGTCGCGCTCGTTACAGCGGCTGTGGCGGGAGCTTCGACAGGTATATCCCCCTGCTTCGGAATACCGCCCGATATGAAGAACACAGCAATAACGGGGACAGTAAAACCGAGAATGGAAAATGTATTGACGGCAGCTGTGTTACTGCTCTTTCTGCGCTCGGTAAAGTATTTGCGAAGTCTCATCACAAGATATAGAGTCCATACTGCGGTATACGTCATTACGGTGAGCAGATACCCGTCAGTCCCGCGTATAGCACGGGGCACATAAAGCACAAGCACATGGACATATATCAGCGCAAAGAAAAGATACGCTGCGCGCTGTATGTTTTTCCATGTTTTCGGCTTCATTCTGCTCCGCACTTTTTTGAAGGACATTATCGTCAGCGGTATCATAATGCACATAAGCAATATCACGACTGCGCAGGTGACGATAAAATCGGTCTGCGGGTCAAAGTCCGGGTTCAGCAGACGCTTGATATAAATGACTGCGTAAGTGACAATGTGTGACAGCGTGAGCAGCGCGGAGAATATGGACAGCTCTCCGCGTGAGGGTATAAGACGCTTGCGAAGCGCGCTTTTCTGCGGCAGAGCTCCCGCGAACATCACGACGCACCAGAACGCGGTAGCGACCGCTCCTTTTGAAAAGAGGGCAAGGATATATTTTTGCACAAGCTCATTTTCGATACGGTATTGCGCCAGTATCACCACCGCGGCGGAAAGCACCGCAGCCGCAATGTAGAACGGCAGCGGCTTTTTTCGTAATACAGGAGCACATAAAAGCGAAAACGAAACAGCAATGACAAGCGCGATAAGAAACAGCATTGTTTACCTCTTTCAGAAAAATCGCCTGCCCGGCTTTAAGTACGGACAGGCGTTTGTTATAGTATCTCTGTTTTACTTTCTCTTCTTTGACAGCGTTAAAGCCGCGCCGGAGAGTGCAAGTGCCGCAAACGCTGTTGTGACACCGGTCTTCGGGTTCGTGCTTTCGGTCGCAGCGGTGACTGTTTCAACCGCGGCAGCTGTATCCGAGGAAGAATTTTCCGCAGCCTCTTCAAGCACAGCTTCCGCTGTGGAGAGTGTGAACTTCAGTTCCTGTGTATAGCCGGCTGCCTTGACAGCTACCTCAAACTCGGTCTTGTCATCGGAGAACGCCTTGCCTCCCCTGCTCTCCGCGGCGAGGTCTATCGAGCCGTCGTCGGCTACGATCTTAAGACCATGTTTGCCGGAAGCTGCATAGTCAGTGCCGTCAACGGACACTGTTGAGATGTTCTTTATAAAGTCTGCAAGCTCATCTGCCGAAGCACCGTCAGCAGCGACCAGAGACTTCGATGCCGCATCGTACTGCGCAGGCATTGCGTCGGTAGTAAGCTCGAAGCTTACGGGGATATCCTGATAAACGCCGCTCTTATCGGAGATAGTTCCGCTGTATCCGCCTGCCGCAGCGTTATTGAATGTGACAGTGCTTCCGTCAACGGTAAAATCAAGTCCGCGGATATCATACTGCGCATCGTAGTCTTCAGGGAAGCCTGTGAGGTTTATCTCTGTGCTGCCAGCGGTTACTGCCGCGTTCGCGATCTCGGCTGTGTATACAAACTTCTTGGGGATATAGACATCAACATCGTATGTTACATAGCCGTCCTTGGTGATGTATGTGAGCTTGTCGATAGTCTTGCCCTGCGAGTCTGCATAAATATCATAGTCGAGCTTATTTCCGTGGGGTTCCTCTGTCCTGAAGCCTACCGACCATGCGATAGCGCCCTGTCTCCAGATATTCTGCTCATGACGCATCACATACACATAGTTATCCGTTGTCGTGATGAACGCGCCGTAAACAGCGCCGAAATCCTCCGGGAATTTGTCTACGGACAGCTGATAGTCACCCCATACAGAGTTCGCGTCGATGCTTACGTCGCCTGTTTTTGTTTCCGGTGAGCCGTCATTTATCGCGGAGAATGATGCGGTCGTTCCGTCAACGGTGACTGTCTTGTATGCAGCGGGGGCGGAATCGAGCTTTGTGAAATTGAAGTTGTCCGCTCCGAGCGCGTCAAGGTCCGCCTGTGTTATTGCGACGGGGTATGTTACACCGAGGATCTTGCCCGAGCCGTCCGAGTTTGCTTCCGAGTGGTATGTTCCCTCAAAAAGCTCACCCTCGCCGTTCTTTGACCACTTTGCGTCTGTCGCGGAGGATACCGCGTCAACCGTGTAGCTGTTTGCCGCTCCGTCGAGTTCTCCCGCGTAGAACAGGTCATACGGGATATCCATAGTTCCGTACACATACTCATCGGCGGCTCCCGCAGCGAAGCTCATGCAAGAGACCGCTGTGCATACAGAGATACCGACACCGAATACCTTTTTTGCTGTTTTCATCTTCTGAATTCTCCTTCTTTTGTAAGCTTGCAGGTTAGATTGCGCTAACCCATCAATAAAGTTAGTTTGCGCTAACTTATTCTATTATAACACTATGTTATAATTTTGTCAAGAGAAAATTATAAAAATATCTTTTTTCGTAGTTTATTTTGCCTTATAATTCCGGTCGTAACCCTTATAGGCAAGCTCTATCTCCTTCAGCAGTCTTTCCGGTTCGAGCAGCAGCGAACCATGTCCTCTGTTGAGAAAGACTTTGTGCTTGAAGCGGTATTTCGACCGGTCTATCTTTTTGCGGACCTGATCGAAGCCAGGCTCCTTTGCTCCGTGCCAGATATATGAATCAGCCAGATTGAAGGCTTCATATTTATACCTGTACGGCATCATCGAATACTCAAGATTGTAGAGCGTTTCCTTTGAGGTTTTCTTGTAGATCATCGAGTCGATGTCTTCGCCGAGGATCTTATTGAACAGCCCCATGTGTCTGAAAGCGAACAGCTCGACTCCTGTTAAAGCACCCGCGACTATCCGCTTCGGAAGGTCATGCCTGAAATTCGGGTATTCAAGTATCGTGAAACCGTCGGCAATCGCGGTATGCACTTTAATGCGCGGGTCGAGAAGTATCTCCGTCATTATCATACCGCCAAGAGACTCGCCGAGGATAATGTCTATCTTTCCGCCGAACTTTTCCACAAGATATTCTGTGATCTTTCTCGCTTCGGCAATAACGCTGACCGCGTTCACCTCCGGCTCGTCGGTATTGAAGCCGTCCTCGGCTACCGCGATAATATGGTATTTACGCTCCGCTACTCTGATAAGCCTGCTGAAACTGAGCTGCCATGTCGTATCAACACCGTGCAGGAGCAGAAGTGTGGTCTTGTTTTCGATCCCGAATTCAAAGTACTTCATTTTTTATCCTCTTACCGCAATAGTTTTCAAGCGCATCGGCGGCGTTTTTGCAGCCGTTTTCGGCACGCAGCATTTCTCCGAACATCTTTGCGTTATCGCTGTATATGCCATTTTTGAGTTCGACAAGTCCATGCTTTATCTCGTCCTTTGTCCACTTGCCGGAATGTATATTCACAGGCTTAGGACCCAAGCCGCGTTCGGCAATTTGCAGTCCCCAGAAATACTGGTCACCTCCGAATGACAGCACGAAGGTCGGACAGCCCGCGCGAAGTCCCGCGGCAGAAGTTCCCGCGCCTCCGTGATGTACGACCCCCTTGACCTGCCGGAACAGCCATCCGTGAGGAACGAAATCCACATAGCAGATATTCTCGTCGTCGTCAGTCTGCCACTTCATCCAGCCCGACTGCATTATCACGCGTATCCCGGTTTCTTTCACAGCCTCGTAAATTGCTCGCTGGACCTTCTCCATTCCCGCGAACACAATACTGCCGAAGCCTATGTATATCGGTTTTTCGCCCGTTGCGAGGAATTTCTGAAGCTTCTCATCGGGCTGATAATCAGTGGTTTCTTCGCCCTGCCAGAAGCCTGTGACATGGATATGCCCGCCCCACTTCGGCTCGCGTGGAACGAGGTGCTCGCTGTACGCGTAAAGTGTCAATACCTTCTCGCCGTACAGTTTCCGATAATCGCTGAACAGTCCCCACTTTTTCAGCCCGTGCTCCGTACGCCAGCCGTTAAGCAGCGACTTCGTGACCATGTTCATTCCGAGCTCATTTTCGGTGTATGTGAATCCCACGAGCGGCGTGTTACGCTTCATTTCCGGCATCTGCACACTGAACATATTCGTCTTGTCGAAGGGGTAAAAAAACACCCGCGCACACGGAATTTTCAGCACCTCGCAGGCGTGCCGCACGAAGCCGCCGAGCAGGATATACAGCGCGATGTCCGCACCCTTGCAGGCTTCATACGCCTGCTGCATCATCTCGGGATTTTTGCGGTAGAGCGTCTTCATTCCGTCAAGGTACGCAAGCCCGTCCTTGCATTCCGACAGCAGCACGCGCATCATCATATCGCCGTCTCCGTTCACAGGCGCAAACTCCAGTCCGCTGCTCTCAACATATTCTCTGAAGCGCGGAAATGCGGCGACCTTAAAGCTGTGCCCGCGCTTTACCATTTCTTTTCCAAGCTCCACGAACGGCTGTACATCGCCGCGTGAGCCTATTGCAAGTGCTGTTATTTTCATTTCTCTCTCCTTGGTTCATTTTTGCTGACATCATATATCGGAAGTTGTGATACCCATGTATAGTGCTGTTTTGTCAGATGGTTTTTCCTGTATAATTCCTTGCAGTCTCGGTTTTGTCGGGGACATACCTGTAATCGCACGAATCCGAACCTGTCGCGACAGTGTGTGTCCGTATCAGCTTTGCGTGCATTATCTTCGCATAAGCGTGATCCATTGCGCACATGTGCGGCATAAGCTCCATATATCCGTACTTCTGCGCATATCTGACGAGCGGGCAGCCCACGAGCGTAAAGCTGAAGGATTCGGGATCATTGTCCGGGTCGACGATCATTCCCCATGTATCGAGCCACTCCCCCTGCGCCTGCTTTTTCTTCACAAGCTCCGCGTAACCGCGGTAATCCTTGTACAGCTTTTTCTTCAGCACACCGAACATTCGTGTGTGGTTTGAGTTCATAAATACTCCGAGAAACTTGAGGCGGCTGTACATATCGGCTATTATCTCATCTATCGCTTCACCGCCCAGTCTGTGGTCGGAAGCCTCGTAGTACGATATGAACAGAATGAACATTGCCACATTGTTCGCAAGTATATTTTCTTTGCCGCCGATGTCCGGCGCTTTCGCTTCAAGAGCCGGACGAAGCTCCCTTGCGCGGGCTGTGATACGCTTTGCCTCTTCCGGGAAGTGTTTTTTCAGGTATCTTTGTATAGCCTGTTCAACCAGTTTTTCCATTTGTACTTTACTCTCCTTCAAATAATATCCGTATCATGATTCAATAAATTCTCCCGCTTTTTTGCGGTGAAAAAGCATACCATAAGCCAGATAAGCACGGATACATTCCCCGAGGATTGACTCATCATATAGTCTATCGTTGCCGGCTGAGCGCCCATTATCTGTCTGATATCCGGGATCCCCGCCAGAATTATCTGCCATGTTATTATGTGAAACACGGCAGACCAGCGCGGCATTATCGTCTTATTGCGAAGAAGCGCGATGAGACTCGTCAGCATAAGCGCAACTATAGGAATATATACTATAAGCATAGTTGGTACGAAACGGTCGTAATAATCCGTGACGATCTTTATCGTCTGTTCCCTTCCGACAACCGGCGACAAATACGCAGTCCAGTAGGACAGTGAACCTATCAGGAAATGAAACGCGGCACCCGACACCACAAATCCTAGACCGCAGTATTTTACTGTCGCTCTCGAGATCCTGCATTCCGGAAGTATCTGATCGTGCAGTGCCCTGATACCGAAGGTGTAGAAGAACATACCGATAAGCCCGGTAACAAGCAGCATTGCGGGTCGCCAGAGCTGATATTCTCCGCTGAGATATGCTTCACGGATAAACAATCCGTTGTCCTCACTTCCCGCGGGAATAATACTCAGGCAAAGATCACCGACTGCCATAAGCGCTGCGCCTATCGCGCCAAGCAGGCAATTCCTGCGATAAAGCTTCATATCCAATGTGTTCACTCCTCGTCTGCTTACCATATTTTTATTCATAGTTTTTCGAGAAATTCTTTGGTCACAGCAACATATTCCCCGACTTTGTACAGCGTTGTGGTATGTCCTCCGGTGACTCTGACCGTATGTGCGTTCGGAAGCATTTCCATGAGCTCCTGCTGTGCTTCCTGCGGGAACGCTTCATCACCCAGCGGAAGCACGAGCAGCGTCTTTTTATCATACCGCGCGTAATCTTCCTTCGTCATCGGCTTTAATTTCGCGGTATCGGTCATCAGCGTGGTCATGTGAATGTCAAATTCCTTCGTGTAGTTCCGATATACCCACGCAAAGAAGTCCTCCATATATATCTTGTCCTGCTCCGGCTCGTTCGTCAGCCCTACCTGTTTTTTGCTTACGGATATGAGCATTTTTCTTATCCAGGAGTACGGGACAGTCTTCATCAATTTCATCAGCAGCCCGTAAGACTTGTAATGCTTTTTCAGTCCCGCTATGCTCTTTTCGGAAAGGCAGGTAGTTGAGTACAGGCACACTCCCGTCATTCTATCGGAGTATTTCCGCGCGATGACCTGCGCGAGAATGCCGCCGAGAGACGCGCCGATAAATACCGGATGCGCTATTTGCAGCTTGTCGGTAAGCTTAATCACAAGATCCGCAAGTTCCTCAAGATTTTCGACACCATAGGGATAATCGAATGTCAGAACACGATATTCCTGTTCCGTTTGCTTTATGTGATTGAACCATACTACCGAAAATCCCGTACCGCCGACAAGATATACCAATGTAATGCGGCTGTTCTCGTTTCCGCAAAGCAGATAGGAAACGCGAACACCGTCTATCTCCGTCTCCGAGTATGGGTGTGTGTTTCTGAACTGTTCAAGCTCTTCCGAAAATGACATTTTTACCCCTTCTTTATGTATTTTTCGTTTTCTTATTTATGTGAATATATCCTGCCAGCATAAACAGCAGCCAGCCGAAGGATTCGAACGTTACCGAAATGTCCCGTACGATGCCGTCCGGTATTGCTTTCAGCGCGATATCGACCGCCAGAGTAACGGCAGGACAGCATACAAGTATTATTTTCGGCAGACACAGCTTTCCGAAAAACAAAAGCTGCCACAACACTATCGAGATGCCGATGTCCTCGATAAGAAAGAACACTATGACCGGCGGCATAAGGTTCATCTGAACCTTTCCGGCAAGCCGGATCGCAGTCTCTGTGTCTGTTCCGAGCTCCGCAGCGTTCTGTACGATTATCGGCGGCAGGCAGTCAAATCCGATGATGTACAGAGAGGATATCGCATAGCTTGCCGCGCTTGCGATAAACAGATATTTCACCCATGTCTTTGCGTTTACATCTAAAAGTATCCTGTGCCAGCCCGTGAACGCGTAACACATCGCGGGAACCCCTACCATTGCAATAAAAAGGCATAAAACATAGACCCACAGAGGTCTCGATGTGTATGCCTCCCCTGCCTCCATAAGTTCACAGCCGTCCATAAGATATGATACCAGCATCATAAAAAGTCCGGTTATCACTCCCGTCATCAGGCGGCGGGATGTCCCTTTTGCTTCCGATACTTTTTCCGTCATTCCGCACCTGCTTTCTTTAATAAAATATGTATTGACTTATGACTTTTACAGTGCTATAATAAGGGAAGGGTTAGCAAACGCAAACCGTACTCTGTATGAAAGGAAGTATATTATGGTTTTATTGATAGAATGTTTAATTGGCATTATACTGTTCACTGCGATCGTTGTTCCCCTTACTCTGAAAGATCCTGTCGGCTCCATAGGAGATTATCCGCCCGCGATCAAAGAAAGATGCATAGAATTAGGTCTTATACCGAAAACCGAAAAGAGATTCAGCAGTAAGGAACTTATTAAAAAATCGATAGCAATGATAGTATTTATACCGCTGTTTGCTTTTGTGGTATATAAATTCAACGGAGCCGATACATTTTTGAAGGGCTTTATTGATTCATACATAATATGGTCGGTGATCGACTGGTTCGACGCTATTGTTATTGATTGTATCTGGTTTTGCCACTCCGAAAAGGTGAAGATAAAAGGGTCCGAGGATATGAAGGAGTATAAGGATTATTTGTTTCATATCAGGCAGTCATGCATCGGAATGTTATTGGGACTGCCGGTATGCGTTTTAACAGGGTTATTAGTTATGATATTTTGAAAAAGTCAGACTATCTATTCCTTTTGCGAACGCTTCCGGCCGCAGCACAGCAAGCCCTCCGTGCCCGAGATCATTCACCTTGCGGAATACCGTCTGCGGGAAGGCCTTGCGGATATAGCGGATATCAAGCCTCCTCGCCCGTATCTCCGCGTCCGCGAGCCAGTATTCTATTCGCTTGCAGCTCGTCTCCGACTGCTCCGGCATGGCGTAGTTGTTGCAGGAATCGAATGTCCGCCATATCGTTTTGGGGCTTATCATTCGCAGAACTTTTTCTATGTACGCAAGATCGTCCTCCGAATATTCGTCAGCTGAGAACGCCTTTTCAAGCAGCCTTGCTCCGCCGAGCCTTCCGAGATATATCATCAGAAAATCCCGGACCGCTATAAATCGTGTAATTATGCGAGGCAGCTGATAGGGTGTTATGCCGCCGTCGATAACTGCGCAGCGTATTTTTATCCGATCGTCCGCAAGCATTCTCACAACGATCGAGCCGCCCATTGAGCAGCCGTAAACGCAGTCCGCCTCACCGCCATTGTTTGCGATGATCCAGTCTTCCATATCATGAGCTATCTGCTCCACAGAAGTGTAATCACTCTTTACATCGGGGTCATATCCCGGGAGTGCCGGAATTACAAGGTGATATTTCTTTTCGAGCAGCGGAACGACATACTCAAAATAATCCCACATCACAAGCGACGGGTGAATAAGTACGACTGTCTTTTTGTTTACATTTCCGAATTCGTGTATAGTCAATTTTATGACTGCCCTTCATATTTATTTGTTAGCGTTGACTAACCTTTATTATATAATATCACATCTTCCCCGCATTGTCAATATCGTGATCAAAAAAGCCCGATCGATATAAGATCGATCGGGCTTTTGGAAACCTTCTCTGTGCCGTCCTGTCGTTGTTTCCGCTAACTATGCTGTCCGGTCAGCAGTCTTTCAAGCTCCTCCGTACTGTGCCTGTGACCATGCTTGTCATCGGTGATATAGTGAGTATGCTCGTGGCTGTGGGTGACGGTATGCGTGTGTGTCGAACCGTCGTGCGTATGCGTAAAGGTGTGAGTATGCTCGTGCGAGTGGTGCTTTGCAAGCGTGTCCGCCACAACAAGCGCAGTTCCGGCAGTCATCACGACAAGTGCCGCAATATAAGCCGCGGTAAGCTCCTCACGCAGCAATACGAATGACAGGAATGCTCCGATAAACGGAGCGGCTGCGTAGTAAGCGCTTGTTTTTGCGGCACCGAGCGTTTTTTGCGCTCTGATGTAGGTGAAAATGCTCAGCCCATACGCCACAAATCCAAGCAGCAATGCGGGCGGCACATACACCATTTCCGGCAGCTTCTCACCGAGTATCAGCGCGAAAATAACCGAGCCTGCACCCGAGCAGAAGCCTTTGATCGTCACGATCTGATAAGTGCTCTTTTCGGAAATGCTGCGCGTGCAGTTGTTCTCAAGTCCCCAGCACACCGTCGCTCCCAGCACGAACAGCGAGCCTGCCGAGAACGAGAAGCTGTCGCTGCCGCCGAACGAAAGTATCATGCTCGACAAGGTTATGAGTACAACGGCAGCCCACAGCTTCCCGCTCACATTTTCCCTGAATATCAGCAGCGCGATAACTGTTGTCGCCACTATCTCGAAGTTTCCGAGCAGTGACGCGTTCGCGGAAGTGCCGATGTTAATGCCGATCATCAGAAGTATCGGAGCGATAATGTCGAGCAGCACCATTCCTACAGTGTACGGAAGGTCTTTCCTGTTCAGCCGTTCCTCCGGCTTTTCTTTTTTATGACGGAACAGGTACATCACACCTACTCCGATACCTGCGCCGAGATACAGAAGTCCCGCCATGAATGTCGGCGGTATGTGCCCGAGCAGCAGCTTCGAGCACGGAACGTTGAGCGCGTAGAATACTGCTGCCGCAAGAGCGTAGATTATTGCCGAAATATTTTTGTCTTTCACATTATGTTCCTTCATTCTTTATAACAGATCAGCTTTATGCCGATATTATAACACATTCAAAAACATAAATCAACCACAGCAATAAAATTTTCCGAAAATATTGCATCTGGAAGAAAAATGTGCTATAATGTTAGCGCAAACTAACCGGACGAACAGGAGAATTGTAATGTATATAAATATGAAACACCGCAGGTCATGCCTTCTTTGGGGCGCAATAGGAATGGTACTGTTTGCGGTCGGGGATGTGCTGCTGCGGAACTTTGAGGACAGCGGCGAGACATTTCTGTACATGATAAAGCCCTCGATACAAAACCAGCCGATGTGGCAGCTTTATTTCGTGCTGCTGACGGGAGCGGTCGCCTCGCCGCTGATGTGGCTCGGGCTTTGCGCAATGCGCTCGCATATAGCTGACAGCCTTGACGGGCGAAAGTCGAAAATGCTGGTGTGCTACGACGCCGGGGCGGTCATAGGAAGTCTGACATTCTTTGCCGCGCATTCGGTGTGCGCGGTGCTGATGATGTCGGTGAAGAACGCGCTTGAATGCGGTATCACTCCCGAACAGACAGATGAGGTCTATAAGACATCGTTCCTTCTTTCCTTTGCGGTCACAAACGTCTGGGTGACAGTCACGGAATTAATGCTGTCCGCAGCGTTCATCTATTTCGTATTCAAGGGGATAATTGCAGTCCCAAAGGTAATGTGCATCATGAACACGATAGGAGCGTACATCATCTTTCATCTTATCGGCAGCCTGCTTTCCGCAGTTACAGGAAACGGTGTATTCAAGCTGTTAGCGGGTCTCGGCGCATCTCTCGGTGTCGGACTGATGTTCGTCACTGTTTGCTTTGCGCGAAATAAACCGGAGAAAGAAACAGTCAAATGAAAAATATTATCAGATCGGAGCAGTTCTGTCATTTCGGAGTAGAAAAAGCACGACAAAATGTGATATAATGTCACTCGCCCCGAATTATCGGGTCAAATTTAACGAGTTAGGTTAGCTTCGCCTAACCTGTGGAGGTATTTATGAAAGGCAAGGATCTTATAAACATCGGAATTTTCTCGGCGATATATTTTGTTATCGTCTTTACAGTGGCAATGCTCGGTATGATACCGATATTTCTGCCGCTGCTGGCGGTCATCGTCCCGATACTCGGCGGCATACCGTTCATGCTGTTCTTAACGAGAGTCAAAAAATTCGGCATGATATGGATCATGAGCGTTATCATGGGACTGCTCATGCTGCTGACGGGAATGAGCTGGCCGCCGCTTGTTGTATCGGTGGTAAGCGGACTGCTGGCGGAGCTTGTGTACAGGAGCGGCAAGTATCAGAGCGCCGCGAAAGCCGTTATCACCAGCGGGATATTCAGCCTGTGGATAGCGGGAAACTACCTGCCGCTGTTCTTTGCGGCGGAGGAATACTGGGCAGCCCGTCAGGACTACGGGCAGGAGTACATAGACACCGTGAATTCGCTGATGCCGGTATGGATGTGTCCCGTGATGTTTGCGGTCGCGTTTGTATGCGGTATTATCGGCGGACTGCTCGGAAAGGCGCTGATGAAAAAGCACTTTGAGAAGGCGGGCATCGTATGAACACCGACCTTTTCGAGCGGCTCGATGATGCGGGCTTCGGCTCGAACGTCCGTGAGGTCGCTGCCGAGGCGGACTGCCGCGTGCTGCGGCTCGAGGACGCGTCCGGCGAGGGGTTCATGATGATGTATCGGGTCTTTGACGGGATATACCTGATGTACAACGACTTTCACCTGAAAAGCTGCGTTTCGGAATATCAGAACGCCGAGACCGTGCTGTGCATTGACCACTGCCGCGAGGGACGCATAGAGCATGAAAACTCCGTCGGCGGGCGGTACTACATGGAAGCCGGCGACCTGCGGATAGATCGCCGCGTTCACCATGAGGGGAATGTCCACCTCCCGCTGTCGCACTATCACGGTCTGACAATCGGCTTTGTCAGAGGCGACGCGCAGGTCTCGCTAAAACGGGAATTGCCCTCCGTGCAGGTGGATCTCGATGCGCTCTCACAGAAATTCTGTCCCGACAGCAAGGAATTCCTGCTCCGCGCGAACGAGCCGCTGAACATGATATTCACGCAGCTCTACCGCACTCCGAAAAGCATAAGACAGGATTACTTCAAGCTGAAAATTACGGAGCTGCTGCTGCAGTTATCGGCGCTAGACCCGTCGGAATTTGCGGAGGAACGACAGTATTTCCCGGCACAGCAGACCGATAAGATAAAGGAGATACACACGCTGATGACGTCCGACCTCGGCAGGAATTACACGACAGATGAGCTTTCGCGCAGGTTTGAGATACCGTCCGCGTCACTACGCAAGATATTCAAGGCAGTCTACGGCAGCCCGATCTATCAGTATATACGGAATTACCGCATGAACGCGGCTGCGTCTATGCTGATGTCTGAGCCGGATATCAACATTGCGGAGATCGCGCAGAAGCTCGGCTACGACAACGCGTCAAAATTCTCGGCGGCGTTCCGTGACGTAATGGGTGTGTCGCCGCAGGAATACAGAAAAGGTGAAAGATAAAATGGGAAAGGACAAAAACAATTCCTTCGGCTGGCTGCTTGAGCAGTCGGGGGAGCGAAAAGGAAAATTCACCGCAAGTGTGATACTTGCGGCAATCAGTATGATATGCGGCATCGTGCCGTATTATTTTGTTGCGGAAACAGTGAAAATGCTGCTTGACGGGAACACAGACACCGGCGCGTACATCGTGAACTGTGTGATGATCCTCGCACTGTGGCTGGGGCATTCGCTGTTTCACGCGCTTTCTACCGCGAACTCACATCTTGCGACCTTCCACACTCTTGCGGTGATACGCAAAACCGCCCTCGACAAGCTTGCGAAAATGCCCCTCGGCAACGTGATGAACCAGCCCTCCGGCTCCCTCAAAAGCACCATAGTCGAGCGTATCGACAGCATAGAGACAACGCTTGCGCACATACTCCCGGAATTCACAACAGGCATAGGCGCGCCAGTGATAGTGCTGATATATGTGTTCGTGATAAGCTGGAAGCTTGGACTCGCGGCGCTTATCACCGTGCCGATAGGGCTTGTGTGCTACGCGCTGATGATGTTCGGGTACGAGGAAAAATACGGCAGGACCGTGAAAGCCACGAAGGAGCTCAACGCCGTGACTGCCGAATATATACGCGGCATCGAGGTCATCAAGGTGTTCGGAAAGGCACAGAGCAGCTACGAGAAATTCGCGGCTGCTGCAAAGGAATCCGCGGCAAGCTTCGTTGACTGGATGCGCTCCTGCAATGTGTATATGACCTTCGCAATGTGCATTATGCCCGCTACTATGATATCGGTGCTGCCCATAGGCGGAGCAATGGCGATACACGGCAGCATAACTCCCGCGGACTTCATAACTGTTATAATACTTACGGTCGGGCTTATAGAACCGCTTATCGGGGTGATGTCATATTCCGACGATATCGCGCAGATGGACACGATAGTTACCGAAGTCAGGAGCATTCTCGACGCGCCGGAAATGGTGCGGCCCGAGAAGCTTACAGCTCAGATAAAGGGCGGAGATATCGTGCTTGACGATGTGCATTTTGCTTACGACGATAAGGAAATTCTGCACGGAGTCTCGATGACGATATGCAGCGGCGATCTCATTGCGCTTGTAGGTCCCTCCGGCAGCGGAAAATCCACCATAGCCCGCCTTATCGCAAGCCTTTGGGACGTGAGCGGCGGGAGCATTTCCCTCGGCGGCGTTAATATCAAAGATATACCGCTTGACGACTACAATGACAGGATAGCCTACGTCTCGCAGGACAACTACTTGTTCGACCTGACCATACGCGAGAATATACGTCTCGGCAAACAGTCCGCCACCGATGCGGAGGTCGAGGAAGCCGCGAAACAGTGCGGCTGTCACGACTTTATCATGGGGCTGGAGAACGGCTACGACACGGTGGTAGGCTCCTCCGGCGGGCATCTCTCAGGCGGTGAGCGCCAGCGTATCGCGATCGCCCGCGCAATGCTCAAAAACGCGGATATCGTGATACTCGACGAAGCCACAGCCTATACAGACCCGGAGAATGAAGCGCTCATTCAGAGAAGTGTGGCTAAGCTTGTGTACGGCACGGCAGGAAGCCGTAAAGAATCCGCTCAGAAGCACCGCACGGATGCGGTGCAAATAAAGCGGATTTCAAAAACACTTATAGTAATCGCGCACCGCCTTTCCACAGTCAAGAACGCCGACTGCATCTACGTCATAAATGACGGCAGCATCGAGGAAAGCGGAACGCATAACGAGCTTCTGAAAAAAGGCGGCTTGTACAGCTCGATGTGGGCTGCGCATATCTCGGCGAAGGACGGTGACGACGATGTTTAAGATACTGAAAAACTTCTTTGGTTTCTGCAGTCCCACCGACAGGAAAAAGTTCTGCTCTTCTATCGTCTTCAGCCTGTTCCAGGCGATGTTTGAAGCGCTCAAAATCCCGGCGATTGCCTGCATGGTGTCTGCGCTGCTTGAAAACAATGTCACCGCGCAGACCTGCTTTATCTGTCTCGGAATTATGGCTGTCAGCGTCATCGGCTCCGGTATCGTAAAAAGCAAGGCTACTATGCTCCAGACCGAGGGAGGCTACGGCACCTGCGCCGAGAAGCGTATGAAGCTCGCGGAGCATCTGCGTTACCTGCCCATGGGCTACTACAACGACAACAGCCTCGGACACATCATGTCCGTGACGACAAACACTATGCAGAATCTCGAAAATGTGGCAACGCGCGTCGTTATGCTGGTATGCTCGGGACTGCTCTCCACTGCGGTCATAACCGCGGTGCTGCTGGTATACGACTGGCGCATAGGACTGATACTCTGCGCGGGGCTTATCGTGTTTTTCGCGATAAACAGCGGTATGATGAAAGCCTCGGCGGACATGGCAAAGCGCAAGCAGGAGAAGGACTCCGCGCTTATAGCGAAGGTCATAGAGTACATTCAGGGCATTCCCGAGGTCAAAGCATTCAAGATCACTGGACAGCGCAGCAAGGAGCTGAACACCGCGATAGACGAGAACGAGCACGCGAACTCCGCAATGGAGCTGAAGCTGATACCGTACATGACATTGCAGAGCTTTTGGCTGAAGGCTGTGGGGACTGTGATACTGCTGACGTCCGTACTGCTGTACATCGGCGGCAGTATGGATCTGCTCACCTGCATCATAATGATAATCAGCTCGTATCTGATCTACGCGCAGCTCGACAGCGCCGGCAAATATTCCGCGCTTCTGCGCACCGTTGATGTCAGCGTGCGGCAGGCGCAGGAAATATTCGAAACTCCGCAGATGGACATAACCGGCGAGGATATCGTCCCGGAGAATTACGACATTACCGGCGAAAGCATCGGCTTTGCTTACGCGGAAAAGAAGATAATCGACGGCATTTCCCTTACTATTCCCGAGCGCACGACCACTGCGATAGTCGGACCCTCCGGCGGAGGAAAGACAACGCTCACTTCCCTGCTCTCCCGGTTCTGGGACGTTGATGAGGGCGCAGTGAAGCTCGGCGGACGCGACGTGCGGGAATACAGCATGGACGCGCTTATGCGTAATTTCAGCTTCGTTTTCCAGCGGGTGTATCTGTTTCAGGACACCATTGCAAACAATATCCGTTTCGGTCAGCCTGAAGCACCTATGGAAAAGGTCATCGAAGCGGCGAAAAAAGCCTGCTGCCACGACTTCATAATGCAGCTCCCCGACGGCTACGATACGGTGATCGGCGAGGGCGGGGCTTCACTCTCCGGCGGCGAGAAGCAGCGCATTTCCATTGCCCGCGCAATAATGAAGGACTCACCGATAATCGTGCTCGATGAAGCCACCGCGAACGTTGACCCCGAAAATGAGGCAGAGCTTATGAACGCGATCGAAGCGCTCACGAAAGAAAAGACAGTCATAATGATCGCCCACAGGCTTAAAACCGTGCGCACGGCGGACAGTATTCTCGTCATCGACAGCGGAAGGATCGCGCAGCAAGGCACCCATGACGAGCTTATGCGGCAAGACGGTATCTACCGTACATTCGTTGCCGGCAGGCGTGAAGCCGCGTCGTGGAGACTGTGATATGGCACAGCTGTTTACCGCCGACGTGGAAAACCGCGGGCTTGTGCTTGACCCGCGTACAAAGCTTGCCGTGATGATAACGCTGGTGGTGTTCGCTCTCGGAAGCGCCGGGAGCGATATAACCGCCGTGCGAATTGCTACGGTCGTGCTCAGCTTCATGCCGATAGTGCTGCTGATGACGGCGAAGCAGTTCGGGAAATCCGCTGTTTACGGCGCTCTGTACATTCTCGTCAAGCTCTCGGATATGCTGCTTGTGCCGCAGCTCACAGGCTTGGCGCACAGCGTCCTCGGTATATGCAGCCTCATCTTCGTGCGCGTTATGCCGGGACTGATAATGGGTGCGTATATGCTGTCATCGACGACTGTGAGCGAGTTCATCTCGGCGATGCACCGAATGCACATACCGCAGCAGATAACCATTCCGATGTCGGTGATGTTCCGCTTCTTTCCAACCGTGCTTGAAGAGTTCGCGGCAATAAACATGGCAATGAAAATGCGGGATATACGGCTCGGCGGCAGGAACGCGGGAAAGCTGCTCGAATACAGGCTGATACCGCTCATGGTATGCTCGGTCAATATCGGCAGCGAGTTGTCCGCGGCTGCGCTCACCCGCGGTCTCGGCACGAAGGTTCGCAGGACAAATATATGCAGGATAGGCTTTCGCTTGCAGGATATTATCGTGCTGATGATGATATTGTCGGTGTATGTCCTGCTTATCCTCGGAAGGGCAGGTGTTGTGCGGTGAGCGGAGCCGCGGCAGTTCTGAAAAATGTATCATTCCGTTACAAAAACGGTGACGCGGGAGCGCTCACCGGACTTGACCTTACAATTTCCGAAGGAGAGTGCGTGCTGCTGTGCGGCAGCTCCGGCTGCGGGAAAACGACGGTAACGCGGCTGCTGAACGGGCTGATACCACACTATTACGAGGGTGAGCTTGCAGGCGATGTCACTGTATTCGGCAGGAGCGTTGCCGATACCGCTATCGAAGACCTTGCCGGGACTGTCGGCAGCGTTTTCCAGAATCCCCGGAGCCAGTTCTTCTGTGTGGACACCACTGCCGAGATAGCGTTCGGCTGTGAGAATATGGGGCTGCCGGAGGAGGAGATACGCGAGCGAATTTCCGGCACAGTCGCTGATATGAAGATAGAAAAGCTGCTCGACAGGAGCATCTTCAACCTTTCCGGCGGCGAAAAGCAAAAAATAGCCTGCGCGGGAGTCTCGGCAAT
The DNA here is from genome assembly GCA_905235805.1 of uncultured Ruminiclostridium sp. Taxonomy (GTDB): domain Bacteria; phylum Bacillota; class Clostridia; order Oscillospirales; family Ruminococcaceae; genus Ruminiclostridium_E. Next base: position 8,794 of record CAJOMV010000095.1, on the reverse strand, counting down.
GCAGCCGCCGCTTATCGTGCTTGACGAGCCGACCTCAAACCTCGACCTTGACGCGATAGACGAGCTGCGCCGCATAATACGGCACTGGAGGGAGCAGGGCAAAACTATCGTTATAGCGGAACACCGTCTCGGCTGGCTGAACGGGATATGTGACCGTGTGCTGTTCATGGAGAACGGCTGCGTATCCCGGGATCTCACGGGTGCCGAATTCTTTGCGGAGCCGACAGTCTCACTCAACACAGCGGGCTTGCGATCGGTTGCGGAAAAGCGGAATTATCTCGAAAGCGATACCGGCGTGACAGCTATAAAACCCTTTGAAAATGCCGCCTCAATTGAGCTGCGAAATTTTACATACAGCTACGGAAGGCATACGGCTCTCGATATCCCGGAGCTCGAAATTCCCGCAGGCTCGGTATGCGCTGTGGTCGGTCACAACGGCGCCGGAAAATCCACATTTGTCAAATGTCTCTGCGGCTTGCAGAAAGGCTTCAAGGGCAGCGTGACATCTGGCGGAAAAGCCTGCAGCCCGAGGGATATGCGGCGCATCTCCTACATGGTCATGCAGGACGTGAACCACCAGCTTTTTGCCGAGTCTGTGCTTGAAGAAGTGATGCTCGGTATGGGGAATGAGGACACGGACACAGCGCTTGAAATGCTCCGAAAGCTCGGTATCGCGGAGTACAAGGACCGTCACGCGATGTCGCTTTCCGGGGGACAGAAGCAGCGCACCGCAATTGCCTCGGCGCTCCTCGCGGGAAAGAAGCTGCTGATATTCGACGAGCCGACAAGCGGGCTGGATTTCCACAGTATGGAGCTTACCGCGCAGCTTCTCTCTTCACTCGGGAGTGAATGCACTGTGCTTATCGTTACTCACGATATGGAGCTGATAGAGCGGTGCTGCACCCATATAATCCATATTGAGAACGGTTCGGTTTCAATATAAAGAACAAGTGCAGGATTATTCCTGCACTTGTTGTTATGTTGGATATTTAATGTTCATTCCGAGATATATTTTATGAAACGCTCATACCCGTCCCGAGCGTCCTTCACAAGAGGCAGCATGGCGTAGCTGTGGTACAGACCCTCGCCGACCTCCAGCGTGACATGAACGCCGTATTCCTCCAGCCGTTTCTGTATGCACTGCGCGCCGGCGAGGAATACCTCGTCGCCGCCGAAGCTTAAATACACATCTTTTAGCCCCGTGTAATCCCCGAGCTGCAGGTGCTTCATATACGCGGGGACTTCCCTGCCGCCGGTCATACCGTCCCATACGCTGTCAGTTGCCTTTACGCTCATAACAACATCGGTCTTTTCCAGCTTATGCGCAAACGCCTTTTCTTCTTCGGTCATGAGCAGGGTCCCGGGTGAGCTTGCATAGATCCTTCCGGGCAATGGCAGTCCCTCGCCTTTGTCGTTGATGTACGATGCCATTCCGATAGCCAGATTGCCGCCCGACGAACCGCCCATGATACAGATGTTTTCCGGCTTGTACTTTCCGAGCGCCTGCTTGTAAAGCGCGTAGAGCATCTCGTACACATCGGGCAGCGCTGCCCCGGTGAAGATTATCGGATAGTACGGGAGCATCATATCTCTGCCGCTTTTCTTCGCAAGCTGCAATACTTCCTTCGCCTGTCCCGGTTTGGGATATTTCAGCATACCGCCGCCGACAAGGTAAATACCCAGCCTTTCCGAACCGCTCTTATGACGGAAATATAGTACCGAAGAGCCGTTCACTTTCTCACAGGTCATGTCGAGCGCCGGGTCGTGCAGCTCGGGGATATTCTCGCCCTTGTACGCTTTTCTGAAAAGCTTCTGCGTTTTCTCCGGCGGACCTGCCATTATCCTGCGTACAGGCAGAAATCCGACAGCCTTCAGCAGAAATCTGTATTTGAGCGTTTTCTTCTCTGTCATAGACTTATCCTTATCTCAGAACAGCGAGCATATCCAAGCGGCAAGCGCTGACGCCGCGGGAAATATGACCAGCAGCTTCAGCAGCTGACTTTTTATGTTGAAGCCGTACTTTCTGTTCGTATATACCGGTGTGACCTCAGGAGTAAAGTACTGGAAGAAGTGAAATCTGCACAGCAGGAAATAATCGAAGAAGGTCATATCATATATCTTATATATTGTAAATATCAGGACAAATCTAAGGAAGAACTGCCAGAAGGTGAAGCCGCTCCTGAAACCGTCCCATATTGAGACCACACCTACCCCCAGTATCGTGATCAAACTCATTATAAACAAAGTCCAGCCTATCTTACGGGCTCCGTAGAATTCCTCCTGTTTCCTGTCTATCACAAGAGCAAGCGCCTCCTTGGGGGCGGAAGAAAACAGCCTCTTATCCTTAATGAACACGACCGCCGAGATCAGCAGAAGTGTTACCGCCATACAAAATATGAGGGCAAGAAATATCGTCAGAAGCATATCATTTCACCTCATTTACTTCTTCGCCAGAACTGTTATCCAAGGTTTGCTGTTATGATGATCGGTCTTTATCCCGCGAAATCCCGCGGCCTTCAGAGCTTCGGAGATCTGTCCGACAGTATAGCACTTCATTCCGTCTATGATCTTCTCGAATTTCAGGCTTGCGGCATCTGTTCCGTCGGATTCGTTGACTATCATAAAATATCCGCCGTCCTTCAAAATTCTCGCGACCTCCGCGAAGCACTTTTCAAGCCCCGGCCAGAAGTAGATAGTTTCAAACGCGGTAGCGAGATCGTATGTACTATCGGGCAGCTCAAGAGACGAAACATCTCCCTGCTTTACCACAAGTCTCCCTGCCGAGATCAGCTCACTGTTATACTCACTCGCCTTTGCCACAGAAAGCTCGGAGTAGTCTATAGCGGTCCCCTTTGCGGCAGGGTATTTTTTCAGCAGTTCCCCCACGTTTCGTCCTCCCCCGCAGCCGAGATCGACGAGCATTTCCGGTGCGATATTTTTCAGATGTGACAATCCCCAGTCCGCCATTTTTGCGTGCCCGGAGTTCATACCGTTCAGCATCATCTTCCCGAGCTTGCCCTCCGGTTTTCTTGTCTGGTTCACATAATCCTTGAACAGTCCCATAATGTCCTCCCATATCATTATTTCTGCGGGTCTGTACCGCTTAAAAAGCAGTCCCGTCTGTGTTTCGGTTCCGCGCCGCGTGCTGTTAGCGGGCACTAACTATAATATCACAAAATACTCTGAATGTCAATGTTTAATGTAAATTTTACTCAAATGACCGTATATCTTTTATACGCGTACTGCACACACGCAGTGTACGCTATCGTAAGATAATATGGTGTTCATAAGTGCTTCTGTAAATTTATTATATATTTTTGCAAAACGGTTGAATTTGCTCAGCTTATATGTTATAATAAGAAAATGATACATCTGAATGTTAAAACGCAGTTAAAGTGATGTGGAATGAGGTCAGATCTATGATAAAAGAAATTGTGCACGACCCGATGTTTCTTGCGATGAAATCCGAGCCTGCGACTGCCGATGACTTGCAGACTGCGGAAGACCTGCTCGATACTCTGATCGCAAATAAAGAGACCTGCGTGGGAATGGCGGCGAATATGATCGGGGTGCTGAAACGCATCATCGTTTTCGACAACGACGGCAGCTATATGACAATGTTCAATCCCGAGATCATAAAATGCGGCAAGCCGTACAACACAAGTGAGGGCTGCCTGTCGCTCATCGGCGATCCCAGACCCGTAAAGCGTTACATGAGCATCAAGGTGCGCTGGCAGAACGAGAGATTTGAGACAAGAATAAAGACGTTTACAGGAAGACCGGCGCAGATAATCCAGCATGAGACCGACCACTGCAGCGGTATTCTGATATGAAAGGAGCAGCTATGAATATACAGATATTCGGGACCAAGAAAAGTGCCGACACACGCAAGGCTGAGCGTTTTTTCAAGGAACGCGGCATCAGGTTTCAATCTATCGACCTCAAAGAAAAGGGGTTCAGCAAAGGCGAGCTTCAGTCCGTGATGCAGGCTGTCGGCGGTCTTGACGCAATGCTCGACCCGGACTGCAAGGATCAGCAGGCGCTTGCGATGATAAAATATCTCGTTCCCGAGCAAAGGCTCGAAAAAGTCCTCGAAAATCAGACAGTACTGAAACAGCCTGTCGTCCGCAACGGAAAACAGGCAACGATAGGATATGCGCCGGATGTGTGGAAAAGCTGGCAATAACCCGAAAACCGCATAGCAATAATCAGTCCCGGCTTCGGAAATATTAAGATCATCGTTCATACTGACTTTTACAGGCAATCAAGATAAAATATATATTGTTATTTATGCCGTAATTAAAGAATATAAGCTCATTCACAAGCATGAGTTAGCGAAAGCTAACGCAGCGTATGAAAACAATGTTAAACGAAAGGAACTATTTCGGATATGCACAAGTATTACGCGTCAAACAAGAATAGATAAGCCGGGAATAAGCGGAACGTGAGGTGATGTACAATGAGTTTAACAGGAAAAGCGGCGGCGGCGGTCATGAAGCTGCTCACCGGAAAACCGCCGAAGAGCGCTGAGGAATTGCTTGCGAAAGCACGGAAATACAATTCACGCAACGCTTTCGCAATGCCGTCAGACAAAAAAGCGTTCTATCGCAGAGAAACGATACAAAAAAACACAGACCTCCTGATCGTCCGTTCAAAAAAGTTCGCAGACGAGCCGGAGAAGGCTGTGCTTTTCATATTCGGCGCGGGCGGAACAATGAACGCCTGGAAGCCGCATCTTATGATGGTGCGCAGCATCGCGGACAGAACAAATTCCGAGGTGTTCATGCCGTTGTACCCGCTATGTACCGACGCTTCTGTCAGTGCGGCTGTTGAGACCGCGTACGAAGCCTACCGGCGAATTCTTGAGGACTACAGCCCGGAGCGTATAGTGATAACAGGAGACTCCTCAGGCGGTGCCTGCTGTCTTGCGCTAATATCCGAGATAAACAAGCGCGGCGGTGAGCTTCCGATGCCGAGGCTCGCGATACTGCATTCCCCGAGCGGGGTCCCGCACAATGATGACTCGTGGGAGCGCATGGAGCTGCAAAGCCGCAGGGACGGCAGCGGGACAATGCCGCTTGTCAGATTCTTCCCGGAGATATGCAGACACGGCGAGGAGGTGCCGGAGTATATGATACACCCCGCGCTGGGCGATTACCGGAATGCCCCGGAGACCTACATCTACTACAGCGCCGACGAAACTTTGGCTTCGCTGGGGCAGGATATCGAGGCTGCATATAATGCGGCGGGCGCAAAGCTTCACATAAGCTACACACCCGGTATGATGCATTGCTTCTCGGCATATCCTGCGTTCCCAGAGAGCAGAAAAGCCTGTGATGAATGGATAGCCGCGATAAATTCGATATAACATCTATACCGGTCAGCTAAAGCAAGCCGAAAGAATATTATACTCTGACTCCTGGTTATTTTTCGAGGCGGAGTATATGCGCCGGAATATGCCCGACCTTCACCTTATCCGCACGAATATTTTTGTCGGACGTAAGTCTGGATCTCTTATCGCTCTCACCTCATCACAGCAAAAGCAAAAGCACTGCCAGGACTGCCACCGGAACCGTCACCGTATCCCATTCCGAGGGCGAGAACAATTCCGTCGCGGCTCCTGTCACCGCTCCCAAAAGTACAGCCGGGATAATACCGTACGGGTAACCTCCCCAGATACACAGCATCCCGCAGCCTGCAAGAAAGCTCACAAGAAGCATAGCCGCAGTGCCCTCCCATGATTTTCCGCCGTTTATCGGAGGGAAATTCACCTTATGTCTGCCGAAGGGTATACCGACTAACGCGGCTGCGGCATCGCCCGTTCCCCACATAAGTATAGCTGCGGCAGCTATATACGACTTTCCGAGAAGTCCCCACGCGAAGGCTATGACCGCGGCAAACATGAAGAACAGCATAAGCAGACTCTTTTTGATCTCGCCGGAGGATTTCTCGACAAACAGCTTCGCATACCAGCTTCGCCCCTCAAAAGCGGCAAGAAGCGGATAGATGACCACCGCAATTATCACGGAAGTCAGCGCCGCTGCCTGCCACGATCCCGCCGCCGGCATCATCACCACCGTAAAGCAGGTGAACGCCACGATATGCAGCAGCTTCCGAAACACAAAGGACGGTACTTTTGTAAGAAAACGTACCGGCAGTAATATCAGCACACAGGGAATAATGTACAGAACCAGCCTGCCGAGACAGCCTGCGATCTGAATTACGAGCGGCGTACTTGTTATGTTCGGAAAAAAGTTGAGCAGCAGCATAGACCCGCCCAGAAGTGTCAGTACAGCGCCTGTCACAAGACCTACGGTGCGGTTGTCGGCTTTGTTGGCAAAGCGCGCCGAAACAAGTGAAGCAACTGTCGCCACCGCAATGCAGAGCAGCATAACGTCCCATTTTTCAAGCAGTATCGCGGGGTGTATCAGAATATGGCTGACAGAAGCGATAAGCGCCGTGAACGTCATGATAAATGTGCTTGTGCCAACCGCTGTTTTCAGCTCCATGCCGAGAAATGCCGTGAAAACCACCAGCATCATCATACCGCCGCCTGTACCGACAAAGCCTGTACCGAAGCCGATAGTGAGCCCGAAGAACAGAGAAACGGCAACGCCCTTCCAGTCCAGCTTCTCACCTTTTGCGGAGGTTTCCTTGCGGGTCGTGTCAGGCTTTATCAGAAAACGGATACCGATGAAAAATGTCAGGAACAGCGTAAAGCTGCCGAGCACCATATTTCCCGCGATGAACGCGACATAGCTCCCCACCGTACACATGGTAAGGATACATACGAGCATTATCCAGCCGCGCCGGAGATCAATGTTTTTGTTTTTGCCGTAAGTGTACGCGGTCACGGCAGAGCCGAGTATATCCGACGCAAGCGCGATAGCAGTCGCCTGATACGCTCCTGTCTCACCGGCAAATGACGGACACAGAACTATAAGTATCGGGACCATTACGGTCGCGGCGGAAAGCCCCGCAAGCCCTGTGCCGATGCCCGCGCCGAGCGCGGCAATTATATACCACAATATTTCCAATGATATCACCATTAAAGCGAAGCGTGAGCCCTGTTCCGTAAATTTCGGTCACGCCATTCCTGTCGAGCTCAATGAACCGGCTGAATTTGCCCTATATATCTGTCTCTTTAAACCTGTAATATATACAAGCATATCATATCGTGTCAGCCCTTCCTGCACCTATGCCCCGAAGCCGCTTCAAAGTTGTACCTTACAATACCCAGATCTATCCTCGTCATAGGACCTTTTCCGGCGGTGATAACAGCCTCCTCGCCGTCAATATCTATATAGAATTTCTGCTGATTTACTGCGGTGGGTGCGAGGGTAGCCGCAAGCATTCCGTTTTTGAACCACGCGGGCATATCATCTTTTTTCACTGCGCAGAGCTTCTCCAGCGGCTTCGACTTATGCTTGACGCCCTCTGTCTCGCCGTAACCGACAGCTATAACGCAGACTATCTTCTCGCCCGCGCGCTTTTCCGCTTTGCACTTGCCTTTCCCGTAAGTACCCGCGACCCAGCAGGTGTTGAGACCGAGCATCTGTGCCTCGAGGACGAGCTTCTCGCCGTAATATCCCGCTGTTTCATCAAGATCGGCAAGCTCTTTGCTGCCCACAAGCGCGATATAGTTGACGGCGTTTCTGAATTTGCCGTAATGCGCAAGAAAAGTGTCAAAGCAATCCGGGTCGTCCGGTATCAGTTGGATATTCAGCCCGCTTTTGCTGTTGCATTCGGATATGATCTCATTGAGACGATCGACAGCAGCCTGTTCTATCGGCCGGTTTCTGAAGCTGCGGACACTGTGCCGCGCCTTTATAGCTTCTGTAACAGTCATACAGCGGTTAACTCCTTTCAAATCACAAAAATTCCATGCTACGATCTACTTGACCTTCTCACCGTTCACAAGAACAACATTCATGACCTCGACTTCGATCTTCTCCCAGACCTTCTCTGTCACATAGGGTTCATTTGCGAGATATTCGTCAAGCGCCGCCCGGTCGGGAAAATCAAGAATAAGCACGGAACCCTTCATCTTCCCCTCATCATCAAGCAGTCCGCCTGCGCAGATAATGTGCTTCCCGAGTTTGTTCATTCCTTCGAGATGACGGGGACGTACTTTCATTCTCTTTTCAAGCATACCCTTGCCATCGTAAGCTTTTATTACAAATTGCATGATGCACCTCCTGATTTTTCCATTATATCATACATTATAATAATAATCAAGCTCGACGTGCCATTTTCAGCTCGTCAGAACAGTGGCGTAATTCCGCAGCTTTATAGGCTGGGAACGATGCCGCTGATGAAATTTATAGCTGTATCCCTTTCGTAATTGTCAGAATATTCTGTCCGTCTTTATATTCATACCGCACATCGTCCATGCTCTTTTTCACCATATAGATGCCAAGACCGCCTATCTGCCTTTCCGCGGCAGACAGTGTAACATCGGGGTCGGGCTTTGCCAGCGGATCGTACTGCACGCCGCTGTCTATAAAGGTTATCTCCGCGGTATCGGCGGTTATTTCAGTGCGTATTTTTGCAGTACCGGTATCCGGCGCGTAGGCATAATGCGCGATGTTCACGAAAAGCTCCTCGACTGCCACCTCTATCTGCATCTGCGTTTTCATAGGGCAGTCCACGGCTTCGAGCTGCTCCGTAATGAAGCTCATTACCTCATCGAGGTTTTCTGTAGCTGCATCTATGATAAGTTCTTTCATTTTCCACCCTCCGTTCCGTAATATCTCAGGCACAGCATCGTCAGATCGTCAAACTGCGGCGCTTC
>CAJOMV010000094.1 GCA_905235805.1 uncultured Ruminiclostridium sp. | reverse complement strand
GGTCGCTGGCGCTCGAGACTGGGGGAAAAATTTTTTGAAAAAAATTTTTCCCCCAGACCCCCTTTCAAAAAACTTTAATTGCTGCGCCTGCAAATTCGTTACTTGTCTACGCCTATAGGACGCACTGCCTTCTCCCATTGCAGGCAAAGCAATTCGCCTTTCCCCGCCTTAACTTCTGCTACGTCCTCATATACTGTATAATTACGACGTTATTGGAACCAGCCGACTTGTCGGCGTATTTGAGCGTAGCCCTGCTGCCGCTGCCGATAACAGTGTTCTTGCCTGTGACCGTGCCGCCGCTGTACGAGATATCCTTAACCTGCGAGATGCGGATATTGCCGCTGCGGGACATGGTTATCGTCACGCTCTCGGAGAGCTTGCGCGGAATGAGAGTGTCCGCCCTGTTCTCCCCGAAGGAGCCCTTGAGTACCTCGAAAAGAGTTATTTTGCGTTTGCCGGGGACCTTCTTCGCAAAGTCGAATATCGCCGGCGGTGTGGGCATTCCGCCCGTATTGCCCGAGACGGTCAGCCTTCCCGACCACATCTTCACATTCTCGCCGACCTTCTTGGCGATCAGCACGATAATGAGTATCAGCGCCGCGCCCGAGCCCACGCATATCAGTATCATCTTCAGGGGACCCTCCGGCTCCTTGAAGCGCTCACTGCCCGCTTCGAGAACGATTATCTCGCTGCGGATACTGATATTGTCGCTGTAAAGGCTTGCCTGAACGTGGTATGACCCGTCCGCGGGAAGCTCATACTCCCCCTTGAAAATGCCGTCCTCATTCCGCAGCAGCAGGTCGTTATCCGCGCCGGTATCGGTGTTGGTGACAGTCACCTTTGCGTTGAGTCTGCCGAGTATGTTCTCGTCGGATACCGGTTCACGGGAAGGATCCTGCAGTACCGCGGTGAGCTTGAGCTTTGTGCCGGCGTCCACCGCCTTGTCGGTCAGCAGCGACAGGTCGAGGAAGTAGTCCATAGTGAGTATGCAGTTCACATTGACCGTCGTGTCCTTCGGGGACTTTATCGAAATACGGTAGTCCCCCGGTGCGGGGTAGTATATCTTTACAAGGGAGTAATTGTCATTTCTGGAGAGGACTGCCTTGGTACCGTCTATCGGCACCTGCGAGCCGTTATTGTCATAGAGGATCATGTCCTCCAGCCCGCCGGAGTGCATTATCGCGACATTAGCCTCAACGACGGTGCTTGTCTCTATCGGAAAGATGACGTCGCGGTAATCTCCGTCGGAAACGAACTGCGCGACGTGTATGCTCTCCGAGCCGGTATGGCGGACGTAGATATCGCTGAGTATCTCCGACAGGTCACTCGCGCTGTCCGTCATATATGTATCGTCGGCGTAGGTGGCGGAGGATATGTGCATCAGCTCCTCCTCGTCAACATCGCCGTTCGAGTTGAGTCCTATGGTGTAAATGGGAATGCCCGCTTCCTGTGCCTGCGCTATCGCGGTCTCAAGGTCGGCTGCGGAATCCTCCTTCGTGCGGCCCTCGGGGTTGCCGTTGATGACGGTCTTGCCGTCGGAGAGGAACACGATGAACTTTCCGCGGCTGTCGTAGCCGTCTCCCGCAAGCATCTCCACCGCGTATTTCACGGCTTTTCCGATATCCGTGGAGCCATGCGTCTCGGTGAAGCCGGAGACTGTCTTTTTCAGGCTTTCCCTGTCCTCCTCGGTCTCTATCGGCGTTGGGGACTGGGCGTAATTTATCTCACTTCCGAACAGCACGAAGCCGACCTTCGTACTGCCGAGCGAGCACAGGTCAGCAAACAGCTTTATAGCCTCCAGCCTTATGAATTCGGGGTCGCTTTTGAGCATGGAACGGCTGGAATCCACCAGAAAGATAACATCGACGTCCCCCGTCGTGGCGCCTACCGCGCCCGCCCCCACACCGCACAGGGTGAACGACATTATCATTATCACCGCCGTCAAGGCGGTCAGAAATCTCTTCATTATTCCTTCTCCGAATATTCAGCATACATTATCTATTATATTATATCTTAATTAGCTGAAAAAGTAAAGTATTTTCTCGCAATTTAACCAAAATGACCAAAAATTCAGATACTTTTTTGACAATTTCTTTTTCGACATTTTATGAATTGACAATTCGGAGATTTTGTTATATAATGTTAAAGTATATACCCGAAAAAACGCATTTCGCATTGAAATATATGGAGGACTTATGAAAAAGCTGTACAGACCGCTTGCCGTGATATTGTGCGCGGTCATGATGTCGGGGTGCTTCGGCACACCGGAGGCTCCCGCCGATACGAGCGCGGAGAGCTCCGCGGAATCGAGCGCCGTTACTGCCCCCGAAAATACGGAGTCCGCGGAGGTCAGCGCTTCCGCAGCCGCTCTCGCAAGCGAGGACGAGCCCTCGTCCAATACCGCAGCCAAGGAGGACAAGCCCCTCACCATAGCGCTCGGCGGCACTGCCGGAGCATATACCCCATTCCTCACGGAAACAGAGCTCGACGAGCTCATAGACCGCGCCACAGGCGTTACCCTGCTCGGAAAGACGCGCTCGGGAAAGACCGTGTACAACGGCGTCACCGGCGAGACCGAGGTATACGGCGGGCACCGCTATGAGTACGGCGGCATTGCCGATACCGTTGTCACCCGGGACGAGGAGGCGGAAACCTCGACCTACACCTTCAACCTGCGCAGCGACATAAAGTTCGCGGACGGAGAGGTGCTGGACGCCGATGATGTGATATTCTCGCTGTATATGGCTCTCGACAACTCCGCTGCCATGAACAGGCTCAAGACCGCGGGAATAACGGGCGCGGTGAACTACCGCTTCAACAGCCCCATTGCCGAGGACATCACCGACGAGCAGCTCTCCGAAGCCTTCGCATCGGACGAGCTTGCGGAGATGCTCCGGGACCGTCTCTATATCCCCGTTCTGCGCGACCAGTATGACAGTGTCCGCTCGCTGTACAGCGACGACACCGGCAATATATACACCTCGTCCTATCCCGACCCCGACGACCTGTTCATTTTCTTCTACTCCGCCGACAGCAAGTACGAGAAGCCCGAGGACGCGGACAAATCCGCTATCATCTCCGATATAGCGGAGGGCTACGGCACCAACTACCGCCAGTTCGCGGGACGCACGGTGGGCGATGAGCACGCGTTCGACGAGTACGCGGAGTTTACCGCGATAGAATACCTCACGAAGCAGCAGTCCGAGGACGGCGTTACGGAGGATATCACCGATATCTCGGGCATAAAAAAGACCGGGAAATTCAGCGTGGCGATAACCGTGAGCGGAGACGGCAGATCGCTCGAGGACGCACTCTGCTCTCTTGTCATAGCTCCCCTGCACTATTACGGCGACGAAAGCGGCTACGACTATGACGCGCACAAATTCGGCTTTGAGCGTGGGCGCGCCGCTGACATATACGCCGACGACTCTCCCCTCGCCCGGAACGGCAGCCCCATGGGCGCAGGCGCATACACCTTCGCTGAATACGCGGAGGGCGTAATGACACTGAAGGCTAACGAGAACTACTACGGCGGCACTCCCGCGACTGCCTCGCTCAGGCTCATCGACACGGGCGACCCGGCAGCGCAGATAGCCGACGGCGAAGCTGATATCACCTCCGCGGCAAGCACCGTGGGACTGTACGACAGTATCGACAGCGCGAACCGCTCTCTCCGCAAGATAGAGAACATCACCGTGGGCGAGCTGGGCTACGGGGCTCTGGAGCTCAACGCAAAGACCGTCAATATAGCCGGGGATCCCTTCTCCGAGGAGAGCCGCGCGCTTCGAAAGGCAATAGCTGCCGCGGCGGAGAGCTTCAAGACGGAGTCAGTGAGCTCCTACTACGGCGAGCACGGCACTGTCATCGACTATCCCGGTCTCGAGGGCATCGTCATCGACACGGAGGCGGAGTATTACACCGCTCCTTACAGCACCGACGCGAAGGGCGAGCCTATATATACCGACGAAATGAGCGAAAGTGAACGCACCGAAGCGCTGAAAGCCGCCTGTCTCGGCTTCTTTGAGGCGGCGGGCTATACCGTCTATGACGGAGCGGTCGTGGAGGCTCCCGAGGGCGGCAGACTGGAGTTCAGCGCCGAGCTTTCACCGCCCGACGGTGACACACACCCCTCCCTCGCCGCTCTGACAAAGACCTCGGAATTCCTCTCGGAGCTCGGCATCACCCTCAATGTCAGCATTATACCCGACGCGGGCGTATTCTACGAGAACCTGACCTCCGGTATATACGATATCGCGGCGTTTTCAATCACCGGCACACTGTCGGAGTGCTACGCGAGCGGCACATACAACTCTGTCGCGCCCGATGTTGCCGGGCTTATCAACGGGATACCCTATGTACCCGCCGAGGAGCTGCCGCAAGCCTATTTCGCGGTATATGACAAGGTGATAAACGAGTACGCGGAGGAGGTTCCCATGTACGCGAGGACGACGGAGCTGCTGTACAGCGCTCTGCGCGTGGACGGCAAAACGCTCGCGCAGGACATGACCGCGTTCTACGGCTGGAAGAACGAGATCGACCGCATAAAGCTGAAATAAGGGAGCACAGATGAAAGTCGATGTACTTATACTCGCGGGAGGCTCCTCCACCCGCATGAACGGCATAAACAAGCAGTTTGCCGAGGTGGGCGGCATACCCGTCATTGTAAAGAGCGCTCTCGCGTTCGAGGAATGCCCCGACATCTCCGGCATCATAATAGCAGCGAGGGAATGCGACGCCGACAGGATAAGGGAGCTCTGCGACCGTTACGGCATAACCAAGCTCCGCGCGGTGGCAGTCGGAGGAGCGACCCGCACCGCTTCCGCGCGGAACGCGTTCTCCCTCTCCGAAAATGCCGACATTATCATGATACACGACGGCGCGCGCCCGTTTGTTTCCCGCAGTCTCATCGCGCGGGTCATTGAAGCTGCCGCCGGACACGGCGGAGCGATACCCGCTCTCCCGGTCACGGACACGGTGAAATTCATCGACCCGAAGGGCTTCTCAGCGGGCACTCCCGACCGTGCTGCTCTCCGCAGGGTGCAGACCCCGCAGGCATTCCGCCGCGATATCTACGCGGAGATGATGCTTTCGGGGAAGGAAGCCACCGACGACGCGGGGCTTGCCGAGCTGCTCGGATACAAGGTGATGCTTGTTGAAGGCGACCAACAGAACATCAAAATAACCACCCCCGACGACCTGCCGAAGGAGGAAAAAATGCTTCGCATAGGACACGGCTATGATGTACACCGTCTCGCGGAAAACCGCGAGCTGATAATAGGTGGGGTGCATATCCCGTACGAGCTCGGGCTGCTCGGGCACTCCGACGCGGACGTGCTCGTCCACGCCATAATGGACGCAATGCTCGGAGCTCTCGCCCTCGGCGATATCGGGAAGCATTTCCCCGACACAGATGAGCGCTGGCGCGGCGCTGACAGCATCGAGCTGCTGAAGCAGGTCAACGCTATGCTCCGCGAGCGCGGCTTCGCAGTTTCAAACCTCGATTGCACCATAACCGCCGAAAAGCCCAAGCTCGCCAAATACATAACGGAGATGCGCACCAACATCGCCGCCGCCCTCGGTATCCCCCCCGATGCCGTCAGCGTCAAGGCGACTACCGAGGAGGGTCTCGGTCTCGCCGGCGCCGGTATCGGCTCTACCTGCGTCTGCTTGCTCTCTGCGCTCTCGTAAGGTCGCTTCGCTCGAGTTGCGGGGAAAGAGGAAGAGGGGAGGAAGGAAGCCCCTTTCCGCGAGGAAAGGCGCTCCCTCCCTCCCCTCTCCCTCTCTCCCCTGCACCCCTCTCCTCTCCCACCCGCGGGAAAGGCGTATACCGTACCACGGAGATTCGATACAAAGCAAAAAGCCACCACATAGCAGTATGTGGT
>CAJOMV010000093.1 GCA_905235805.1 uncultured Ruminiclostridium sp. | reverse complement strand
GTCGTTAATTCGTTTTGGTTGCTGTTCAATTTTCAAGGTACCTCATGTTTGTCCGCCCGGCTCCGCCGTGCTCGCAGACACCCACATCCGCTTTCGCTCATGTGCCGCTGTCATCATCGACAGCTTTAATATTCTACCACAATCTTTCCTCTTTGTCAAGTCTTTTTTCAAATTTCTTTGAAAAAATTTTCTTTTCCGACATTTTCATTTCTTGCGGCGGAATAGTGTTATTATATCACAGGTTGACCCGATTGTCAATACCTAATTTGAATTTTTTTCAAAAATTTTTAAGATATGTTTACTGCTCGGATTTTTTAATTGCCACAACCACTCCCGCGGCAAGGGAAATGACCATTATGACCGCAATTATGAGCAGCCTGCCGTAAATCGCGACCTCGGTGCTCGCACCCGATATTCCCTGCAGCGCACGCTCGATCGCCTTATCGAGCGAGACGCTGTAACCGAAATTCTCCGCCGTCCAGCGAAGCTCCGATGTCACAAAAAGCGCAAACGCACCGACCGCGTCGAGAATTACCGTGACTACTGCCGAAATAATTATGCCCTTCTTGTCGAAAAAGTCCCCGCCGATACGGTACCCGACAAAAACGAAAAGCGTGGGAAGGAATGCGCAGACAGCCACGATAAGGCTTGCGGTATCTTCCTCGAACGTTCCAGTCATGTCGAGCAGGTAGCCCGCGCCCGCCCAGAGACCTGCGCCCACAAGTCCGAAGATAAGCGCCGCTATCGTACCGACAACCCCTTTACTGCCATAGGTGTATGAAAAATTGGCATTCTTGGAGGCTTTCGCATTTCCCGAAACCTTGCGCGAACCTGTCTTGCGCCTGTGCTTATCGGGCTCGGAGACCTGCTGTGAGCGGAAATCTCTGCTCCTTACGCCCATTTCGTCTCCGAGGCGCGGGTCTCTTACGGGACCGGAGCCCTTAGGACGTCCGTCGAAGCCTACCGGCTCATCTGCCGCCGTAGCGTTGTCATAGCTGCCCGCCGCGTATGCTTTTACCGCGCCGGGACCATACGCCGAGGACGGTTTTATGTCCGCAAAGCCCGAGTTCGGGTTCACCAGCGGAACACTTCCGTCAGCCTCAAGCGGAGTCTCGCCCGCCGTGATCTCCACACCGCCGTCCGCGGTCTGAACATTCAGGGTCGGGTCAAGCTCCGTGACCTCGATATCCTCGCCGTCGTTGCTGTCGTCATGTATTTCGGTGACCGCGATGTTATCGTCGAGACCTACATATTCTTCCTCCTGCGTCGCGACCTGAAGATCCTCGCCCTCGCCTCTGCCGATAGCGGTAACGGCTGTTACGGCGTCTATCTCGCCCACCATGAGTCCATCGATATCCGAGCCCTCGGCTGCCGGAGCCTGCGTCTCCACCACCGGCTCTTCTTCATACGAGCCGCCGTTGCCGAACTCCTCCGCGTCATACATAAGCGTGTCGATATTTGCGTTCTCGGCAGCTTTTTCTTCAACATCGGGCTGCTCTTCCGGCTCCGCGTTTTCGGTGCCGTCGAACATCAGCCCGCCGAGCTCGGATATATCGCTGTCCGTCGGAGCCGACACCGTAACGGCAGGAGCCGGCTGCTCCTCCGCGGTCTTATCCTCACCCGCGACAAACATCAGCGAATCGAGGGAATTGTCGGATTCCTCCGCTTCCAGCTTTTTCTGCTCATCAAACTCTCTCTGCGCAGCCTCGAACAGCTCCGACCTCGGAGCCTCCGCCGCGGCAGCTTCCTCCTCCACGCCCGCGAACAGCAGTGCGCTGAGGTCTATGTTGTCATCGTTTATTTCAGTGCTCTTCTTCGGCTCGGCAGAAGTCTCCTCTGTGCCGTCCGCGAGCAGTCCGCCGAGCAGAGGATCGTCCGCCGAGATAACCGGAGTCTCCTGCACCGGAACAGCCTGCCCACCGAAGGAACGCAGCACCGTGCCGCGCCCGCAGTCCGAACAGTAAAGCACAGGAACACCATTGTCGCTGTATATCGACAGCTTCTCGGTACTGCCGCACCTGTAGCAGCAGTTTTCGTAGGAGCGCGCGAAAAGCCCGTCGGATATTTCACCGATAAGGCGGTTTATGTTGTTTATATTGCGTGCCGCGTCATTATACTTGACCATTGCTATCGCGGCGCCTCTGCCGGCTGCGCGGTAATGCTTTATGATATGCGGCTTGGACGCGGCTTGTTCCGCAAGGAAAGCCTTCGCGGCTTCCGGGTCGGCATCGCCCGTGGGTCCCACCCAGATAAGGCAGCCGTAGCTCTTCGTCTCGTTGTTTTCCTTTATCGCGACGGCAAGATCCTTTATCTTTCCTATAAGCGCGTCACAGCTCTCGCAGTATTCGAGGTCGCCCGCGGCGCCCGTTTCAAG
Source organism: uncultured Ruminiclostridium sp. (assembly GCA_905235805.1). Classification (GTDB taxonomy): domain Bacteria; phylum Bacillota; class Clostridia; order Oscillospirales; family Ruminococcaceae; genus Ruminiclostridium_E. The sequence continues at coordinate 10,534 of CAJOMV010000093.1, read as the reverse complement.
CAATTCTTTCATAAAATTTCACCATAGTCCCGAAAGGGTCTTATCAGAATTGTATGTCATGACGACATATACATTAATTTTACAATATTTTCACATTATTGTCAATAAAAATATTGAAAATTCCGAAAAATTATGATATAATAACTTTTGTATCTTTATATAAGTATTCATTACACCATTTAAATATATAAGAAAAGGCATGATCCGAATGAGCAACAAGATCATAAAAGCGCATACCTACCTCCCAATATCGAGCGACCCGTTCGATATGCCAGTACCGGTAAAGATCGAGCTGCACCACGCAAATACCCTCCTGTGCGTCTATTCCGTGAACGATGACGAGACGGTGGACTATTCCTACAACGCAAACACCGATATACCGATGCTGACGCCGCCGGACAAGGCGCTGAAAATGAGCGACATCTACTATATCATACGCTCCCGGGTGTTCCGCGACGACCCGTACATCACGCCCTTCGAGCTGCAGCGGCTCGGGCTGGAGGAATACAACCCCTATGAGATAATGCTCAAAACCTACGGCATTCTCCCCACCGACGCATACTGGCTCAAGCGCGCCGACGATCCCGCGGCATTCGAGGACGCGATCGCAAACTACAACAAGGTGATGTTCGGAGTCCAGCCTCCCGGACCGGAAAGCAAGATAGAGGATTTTCTGAACTGAAAAAGGAACTGATATGGGAAAGACAAGTTTTGAATATGAACGCTCGCCGTTCTACTATGAGACCGACAAAATGGGCATAGTCCACCATTCCAACTATATACGCTGGTTCGAGGAGGTGCGCATAGCGTACATGGCGGACCGCGGCTACACCTACGACCGCATGGAGTCGGAGGGCGTGATGATACCTGTGCTGGGCGTGGAATGCAAGTACAAGATACCCGTGAAATTCGGGCAGACAGTGCTGATACGCGGGAAAATAGACCTTTTCGACGGGCTGCGGCTGAACGTGTCCTACGAGATCGTCGATAAGGAAACGGGAAAGACCTGCGTGACCGGAAGCAGTGAGCACTGCTTCGTCAGAGCCGATAATTTCCGCCCCGTGCGCATCAGCAAGACCCACCCCGAAATGGCAGAGATCTTCATGTAGGAGGCTTATATGACAAATTACGACGTTGTTGTGATAGGCGCCGGAGCAGGCGGCGTATTCATGGCGTATGAATTCGCGAAGCTCGGAAGGAACATAAAGGTCTGCGTCATCGACACCGGCGCCCCCATAGCCGAGCGCGTCTGTCCGATAGACGGGAAGAAGATAACCTCCTGCGTACACTGCAAGACCTGCGCTATCATGCACGGCTTCGGCGGCGCCGGGGGAATGTCCGACGGCAAGTACAACATCACCAACAGCTTCGGCGGAGACCTGTGGGCGCATACCGGAAAGCGCGAGGCTATCGAGCTCATGGAATACGTTGACAAGGTCAACCTTGAAATGGGCGGCGGCGACGCGAAGCTGTACAGCACCGTGAGCACAGACCTGAAGGCGGAGGCGCTGAAATACGACCTGCACCTGCTCGACGCGAAGGTGCGGCACCTCGGCACCGACAGGAACCGGAACATTCTACGGAACATATACGAATACGTCAAGGATAAAATAGACATACATTTCCGCGAGACGGTAAAGTCCGTGAGAAGCGCGGACGCGGACGGCGGCTTCATCGTGACCACGGACAGGGACGAGTATTCCTGTCGGCAGGCGGTAGTCGCGGCGGGACGCTCGGGGTCGAAGTGGATTTCGGAGATGTGCAGGGACTTCGGGATAGCCACCCGCAGCAACCGCGTCGATATCGGTGCGCGCGTGGAGCTGCCCGCGGCGGTGTTCGAGCACATCACCTCAAAGGTGTACGAAAGCAAGATAGTGTTCCGCACCAAGAAATACGGCGACAGCGTCCGCACCTTCTGCATGAACCCCTACGGCGAGGTCGTGCATGAGAACACCAACGGCATCATAACCGTGAACGGTCACAGCTACGCCGACCCGGCAATGCACACCGAGAACACGAACTTCGCGCTGCTCGTGTCGAACACCTTCTCCGAGCCGTTCAAGGACAGCAACCTCTACGGCGAGAGTATCGCGAGACTGTCGAACCTGCTGGGCGGCGGAGTGCTGGTGCAGCGCTTCGGAGACCTCGTCGCGGGACGCAGGACGAATGAGCACCGCCTCTCCCAGTGCTTCCTCACCCCGACAATGAAGGCTACTCCGGGAGACTTAAGCCTCGTGATACCTAAGCGACAGCTCGACGACATAATCGAGATGATATACGCACTGGACAAGATAGCTCCCGGCACCGCGAACTATGACACACTGCTGTACGGCGTGGAGGTCAAGTTCTACAACTCAAAGGTCGAGGTGGACGAAAATCTCGAGACCGCAGTAAAGGGGCTGTACGTCATCGGCGACGGCTCTGGAGTGACCCACTCCCTCTCACAGGCGTCCGCGTCCGGCGTTTACGTCGCAAGAAAAATAGCGGAAAATTACTGATAAATGACGGAAAGGAATATACTTATGAACGTATGGCATGACATCGACAGCAGCAGAATAGACCCCTACAACTTCCTCGCGGTCATCGAGATACCCAAGGGCAGCAAGAAAAAGTACGAGCTCGACAAGAAGAGCGGTCTGCTCATGCTTGACCGCATACTCTATACATCGACCCATTACCCCGCAAACTACGGCTTTATCCCCAAGACCCTCGCGGACGACGGCGACCCGCTGGACGTTCTGGTGCTCTGCAATGAGGTGATAGACCCGCTGGTGCTCGTTCCCGCGTATCCTATCGGCGTTATCAGCATGATAGACAACGGCAGGAACGACGAGAAGATCATCGCTATCCCCTTCGAGGACCCGAGCTATAACGCGTACAGAAGCATTGACGCTCTCCCGAAGCATATCTTCGAGGAAATGCAGCATTTCTTCCGTGTTTATAAGCAGCTCGAGGGCAAGGAGACCGCCGTGAACGAGGTTCAGGGGCAGAAAGCCGCTGCCGACATCATAAAGCAGTGCATAATCAATTACAAAAACAAGTTCGGTGACGACAGCGAAGCAGCCGCAGAGTAATGCTGTTTGACGAGGAAATGATGCTCCTCGCGATAGAGGAAGCAAAGACCGCGGCAGCGCTCGGGGAGATACCCGTGGGCGCGGTGATAACCGACGGAAACGGTGATGTTATCTCCCGCGGGCACAATATCCGCGAGACTGAGAACGATCCCGTCGGGCACGCGGAGATAGCCGCCATAAGAGCCGCGGCGGAAAAGCTCGGCACAAGGCGGCTCACGAACTGCACGATATATGTGACGCTCGAGCCATGTCCCATGTGCGCGGGCGCGATAATGAACGCGGGACTGAAGCGGCTCGTTTACGGCGCGTTTGACGAGAATATGGGAGCCTGCGCCTCGGCGGTATGCCTGTTCGAGCACAAGCTCCCATATAAGCCGCTTATCCGCAGCCGCGTTCTCGAAAAGGAATGCGCGGCGCTGATGACGGATTTTTTTGCAAATTTGCGCAGACGCGGGGAAAGATGAAGAGTGTGAGGCGGAATGCTGCTGTTCCCCCGAAGCAGCCTTTGAATACTCGCATTTAAGCGAAAAACAAGCGACCACAGCAAAGAGGTGATAAGTTGAACCGATACAAAACGCTCGCGGCGAATACAGTGATACTCGGGATCGGGCAGTTCGGTTCAAAGCTGCTGGTCTTTCTGATGGTGGGATTCTATCAGACTGCGCTGGGAACGCAGGGCTACGGCGAGGTAAACAACATAGTCGATGCCGCCACGCTGATAATGGCGCTGGCGACGCTCTCGATAGGTGAGGCGATCATACGCTTCGGCATCGACACCGCATACGACAACAAGCAGGTATTTTCGATAGGCATAGATATCACCGTCGCGGGAGTTATCGCTAGCATGGTATTTATCCCGATAATCGGGCTGTTCAGCGGGATATTCCCGGAGAGCACCGTATTCACGCTGCTGCGGAACTACTCATGGCTTACGATACTGTATGTCACCACGGGAAGCATCAAAAGCTCATGCGCCCTGTTCGTGCGCTCGATAGGTCATGTCAAGCTCTACGCGATAGACGGCATACTTACGACCGTAATGAACATCGTGTTCAACGTTATCCTGCTCTTTACCTTCAGGCTCGGGAACCTCGGTTACCTGCTTTCCGTTATCCTTGCGGATATCTGCTCGATAGTTTTCCTGTTTTTTACCGCAAAGCTGAAGGACTACTTCACCTTCAGGGGGTTGGACCGCGAAATGGCGGCAGGTATGCTGAGGTTCTGCATACCGATGATACCGACCACCATAATGTGGTGGATAATCAACGTTTCCGACAGCTTCATGATATCGGAGATGATAAGTATGCAGGCAAGCGGCATCTACAAGGCGGCGTCACGCTTCCCGAGCATGATATCCATATTCTCGGGCATCTTCTCGCAGGCATGGAATATGTCCGCTATCTCGGAGAGCAATTCCAAATCCATCGCAAAATTCTATACCAATGTTTTCGATATATTCCAGTCAACGGTATATGTCATCGCGGGAGCGCTTTTCGCCGCCATAAAACCGCTGATACTTATGATATACGACTCGGCATTCTATGACGCGTACCTTGCCACCCCCTTCATCATCATGTCGGTGGTGTTCACCTGCTTCTCGACCTTCATGGGAAGCGTATATGTCGCTTCAAAGCAGTCAGTCCGCTCAATGGTCACCGCAGGTATCGGAGCGGCTGTCAATATAGTCCTCAACATTATTATGATAAATTTGTGGGGGATATACGGCGCGACCTTCGCGAGCTTCTTAAGCTTTGTAATAATCTTCACGGTCAGAGCGATAGATACCCACAAAATAGTATATATGGACCTCAATCTGCCGAAAATGGGGCTGAACACCCTCCTGCTGCTCGCTATGGGAGCGATAATATTCAACGTCAAGGACAATACGGTATTCTACATCTCACTCGTGGGGATATTCGTTATAATCCTCGCCTTCAACTTCAAAGCGGGACTGCGCGCGGTGAGAATGATACTGAAAAAGGAAGTCATCGAATAATACGGAAAACACGAGGAAGAACGGGATATGGAAAAATACTACTTATGGCTGCTGCTCGTGCTCGGTGAGGGCGCGCCGGAGATAAACCGGCTGCTGAAGGATTTCGGCAGTCCCGAAGAGGTGTACGGCGCGTTCCGCAAGAATACCGCGCTTGCCGGTATAGAGGTGACGGCTAAGGCGGAAAAGACACCGCTCGAAAGCGCCGAAAAGCTGCTCAAGGAGCTGGAGAAAAACGGGATAAAGATGATAACCGCAGACTCCCCCGACTACCCGGCGGAGCTGCTGCGGGGAGACAATCCCCCGTGCGTACTGTTCGCGCAGGGAAATACAGAGCTGCTGAAAAAGAAGCTCATCACGATAGTAGGCTCCCGCGCCGTGACCGACTACACGCGCTCGGTCGTTCCGGTGATCATGAGCGAGCTCGGGGACGAGTACGCGGCTGTAAGCTCGCTGTCGGAGGGCTGCGACCAGCTCACCTGCCTGAACGCGCTGAAATTCGGTGTCCCGTTCATCGAGATAATGCCCTGCGGCATGAGCCAGACCTACCCCGCGGGGAGCAAGACGCTGAGGAAATTCCTGCTGGACAACGGCGGACTGCTGATCACGGAATGCCTGCCGAAAACACGCTCCTCGCCCGCCTCATTCATGCACCGCTCCCGCATCATTGGCGGCATTTCAAAGGTGACGCTGGTGCTCCAGGCGGGCAGCAAGAGCGGAGCTCTCCTGACCGCGGAATATTCCCGCGCCCCGCTGTTTTTGCCGCCGCATGACGTGTTCTGCACCGAATACTCCGGCGCGGTCAGCGCTGTGAGGGCAGGCGCTAAGCTGTATTACGGAGCTCCCGACATAGAGGCGGCATTCAGGCGCGCCGATGCCGCGGAGACAGAGACGGAGGAAGAGAACCGCATGCCCGTCGCCGCCGCGGAGAAAAAGACCTCGGCAAAGGCAAAGTTCCGCAAAACGGAAACCCGTACCAAACAGGAAAAGGCACTTCCCGCAGCGGATACCGGGCATGGCGCGGGCACGAAAAATGCGCCCCCGTCCGAGACTCCGCGCAGCAACGCGAAAAGCTCGGACTTCGAGAGCGCCGACCATTATTCCGTATATTGCGCCGTCCGCGACAGCAGCACCCCGTCAGGCACGGAGGAGCTCATCGTACGAACGGGATTTTCCGCCGACAAGCTCGCGGAGCTTCTGCTCGACTTAGAGATAGACGGAAAGATAGAAAACGCGCATAACAAGTACACGGTCACATGATGATATCCTCAAATTTACCGCGTATCGCCCCGACTAAAGCCCGGGGCGATAGTTTTATCTGTACGCCTATTTTGCCGCCGCTGATGAAGAACTCGTCAAGAGCCTCGGCGGTGCCGTGTACCACCGTCATGAACTGCTTTTTCATGCCGATAGGCGTACAGCCGCCGCGTACATAGCCTGTCACGGCGGTAAGATCCTTCACATGGAGGAGCTCCACCGACTTCTCCCCCACGCTTTTAGCCGCTTTTTTCAGATCGAGCTCCTTGTCCACCGGGATAAGGAAGCAGTAATAGCTGCCGCTCTTCCCGTGCGCGACGAGGGTCTTGAAGGTCTCTGAAAGCGGCTGCCCGAGCGCGTTCGCGACGGTTATCCCGTCGATGAACTCGTCACACTCGTATGTACGCTCCTCGTAGGGTATCTTGTTTTTCTCAAGAAAACGCATTGCGTTTGTTTTAACTTCCTTAGCCATTATCCGTTCACCACATTTTCGGGAGCTCCCTCGAGGAATGCCGCGAGGTTGTGCTCTGCAATTTCGAGAAGCCTTGCCCTTGTTCCTACCGCCGCCCACGCAATATGCGGAGTGATTATACAGTTCGGCGCGCCGAACAGCGGGCAGTCCTCCGCCATAGGCTCGGTCGTAAGCACATCGAGACCCGCGCCCATAAGCTTCCCGCAGTCGAGAGCTTCCCTAAGCGCCTTCTCGTCTATCACAGGTCCGCGCGAGGTGTTTATCAGCGCCGCGCCTTTTTTCATTTTCCCGAATGCCTCGCCGTTCATCAGCCCGTTAGTTTCCGAAGTCAGCGGACAATGCAGAGTTACTATGTCGCTCTCGCGGAGCAGGGTGTCAAAATCAACAAATTCGTAAGGATAGCCGCTTTTCGGAGTGCGGGTACTTACAAGCACCCTCATGCCGAACGCGTCGGCGACCTTCGCGACCCTGCTGCCTATAGCGCCGAAGCCGACTATACCAATGGTTTTGCCGGCAAGACCCTGTATCGGGTACGGGAAGTATGAGAAGGTGGGACTGGTCTTCCAGTCTCCCGCGTCTACCGAGGCTCGGTATTTCCCGAGATTGCCGAACAGCTCGGTGATGAAGGTGAACACGAGCTGCACCACGCCCTCCGTGGAGTAGCCGGGAACGTTCGTCACGGTGATGCCCAGGCGCTTTGCCTCATCGAGATCGACGTTGTTGCAGCCGGTGGCGAGTATGCCGATGTATTTCAGGTGCATGGCGGAGCGCAGCACCTCCGCTGTTATCGGAGTCTTGTTGCACAGCAGTATATCGGCGTCCGCGATACGCTCCGCAGCCTCCGCGGGCGCAGTCACGCCATAGCGTATGACCGTACCGTGCGCGGCAAAAGCCGACAAGCTCAGGTCACCGGTCGAAACGGTATCGGCGTCTGTAAACACTATTTTCATCATAAACGACCTCATTTCGCAATATGGTATTGTCAAATTACACAAAGATGTTGAACTGTGTACGGTTTAAGTATATCACATTTCGGAACAGTTTGCAACATAAAACTACACGATTTTTTTCGAGGCGTTCAATTCTGACAAAATAATGTCAAAAAATGCACAAAAAGCGCGAAAATTACCGTCGGAACAAAATGATGTTAAAATTTTTATGATTTTTGTCAAAATCAGTATTGACATTAATATTTCGGTGTGGTATAATGTTAGAGATGTGAAAATAAATGATATTTTCTTAACAATGTAGAAAGAGCATACCCGCTGCAGTCACGGGACTGTACAGGAGAAAAGGAGAACATAATGAACGATATGGAATTCGGAAGGAGCTTATACAAACTGTATCACAGCGCCGTTAAGCTTGAAGCGGCAGAGGTAAAGGATAACAAGAACTGCGCCGATCTCACTGTCAATGAACTCAACCTCATAGAGTGTATCCGTTCCCTTACAAAGGGCAGCGACGGTCCCACTATCAGCTCGATAGCCTCAGAACTGGATATCACCCGCCCCTCCACCACAGTTGCGGTAAATAAGCTGGTGAACAAGAAGATCGTCACAAAGACAGAGTGCGCAAATGACGGACGCTCCGTAAGAGTGAAGCTCACTCCCAAGGGGGAGAAGGCTTACAGCGCCCACCATTCCTATCAGAACGCCCTCGTCAAGGAAGCCAAGCAGTACTTCAGCGAAAGCGACTACAAGGCTATTGAGTCCAGCATCTCCAAGCTCCTCGATTTCTTCGGCAGCAAGGCGGAAAATGTCGAGCCGAACGAATAACCGATCACTACATATTTTGCAGTTCCGGCAGCGGAACTGCAAAAATTTCGCCCCTGTATTTTAGCAGTTAAAACCGACGATACTAAAAAGTGGTAAAAGGTCTTGACATTATCACTTTAATAGTGTATAATAAGCACAGTCCGTTTCTCATACAAATAAGGACACATGAAAGGAGATACCTGTTATGGGAATGACATTCAAAAGAAAACTGCCGATACCGAAGCTGATAAAGGAGCTGTACCCGCTGTCGGAGTCCGTTGCAAAGATCAAGGAGGAGCGCGATGAGCAGATAAAGGCAGTATTCCGCGGAGAGGACAAGCGGTTCATACTTATCATAGGTCCCTGCTCCTCCGACCGTGAGGACGCAGTGCTCGACTATGTTTCAAGACTTGCGAAGGTGCAGGATAAGGTCAAGGATAAGGTGTTCATTATCCCCCGTATCTACACCGCAAAGCCCCGTACCACCGGCGACGGCTACAAGGGCATGGTACATCAGCCCGACCCGAACAAGGCGGAGAATATGCTCGACGGTATAGTTGCTGTCCGCCGCCTTCACACAAAGGTCATCGAGGAATCCGGGCTCACAAGCGCTGACGAAATGCTCTACCCGGAAAACTACCGCTACTACTCCGACCTGCTCGCCTATGTCGCTATCGGCGCACGCTCGGTCGAGGACCAGGAGCACAGGCTCCTCGCGAGCGGTATGGATATCCCCGTCGGAATGAAGAACCCCACCGGCGGTGATTACTCCGTAATGCTCAACTCCATTACCGCTGCGCAATCCGCCCATACATTCATCTACCGCGGCTGGGAGGTCGAGTCCACCGGCAACCCCTATGCCCACGCTATAATGCGCGGCTACATGAACAAGCACGGCAACACTATCCCGAACTATCATTACGAGGATCTCAACCTCATACATGAGATGTATCTCGCCAAGAACCTCGTAAACCGCACGGTCATAGTCGACTGCAATCACGCCAACTCGGGCAAGAAGTACCTCGAGCAGATCCGCATAGCAAAGGAAGTCCTCTACAGCAAGCGCCACAGCGAAGAGCTTGACGGCTTTATCAAGGGTCTCATGATCGAGAGCTATATCGAGGACGGCGCCCAGAAGATCGGCGAGGGCATCTACGGCAAATCCATCACCGACCCCTGCCTCGGCTGGCAGAAGTCCGAGCAGCTCATCTACGAAATAGCAGACTCCCTTTGAGCGCCGCGGGCGCAGGTGGGTCGCTGGCGCTTGAGTTGGTCGCTGGCGCTCGAGACTGGGGGAAAACTTTTGTGAACAAAAGTTTTCCCCCAGACCCCCTTTCAAAAAACTTTAATTGCTGCGCGCTAAATGAGAGAGTTATCTGCTCCTATTGAAAGAAAAAAGCTTCGTACTGAAAAAGTGCGAAGCCTTTTATTTTTGCAAAAAAACAGACTAAATCTGTAAGCCGGGTTTTGTATTTGATGAACATCTATCTGGTCTTTTCGTCGCCGAAAAGCTCAAGCCGCCTTAAACAGGGTGCGCCGAGCAGGCACATATCTCCCTGAACCAATCAGCGTTGCATCGGGTAGGGTTTACATGGCATACGCGTCTCCGCGTACCCGGTGAGCTCTTACCTCGCCGTTCCACCCTTACACACGGTGACGCCCCCCCGCCAAAATAGCAGAGGTTCACCACCAATATGCGGTATATTTCTGTTGCACTTGCCCTGAGGTCGCCCTCGGCTGCCGTTAGCAGTTACCCCGCTCTGTGATGCCCGGACTTTCCTCACGGTTTCCCGCGCGTCCATCTGGTTTAGTCTGCATTTGTATTATAGCATATTTCTCCGAAATAATCAAGTATAAATTAAGCCATAACATTTGCAGATAGTGAACGAGTCTGCAGGCGAAGCAATTAAAGTTTTTTGAAAGGGGGTCTGGGGGAAAAATTTTTTTCAAAAAATTTTTCCCCCAGTCTCGAGCGCCAGCGACC
>CAJOMV010000092.1 GCA_905235805.1 uncultured Ruminiclostridium sp. | reverse complement strand
TCTGTCGGTCAGCCCCTCTGGCTCCTTCGTCGCCACCTCCCCAGCGGGGAGACCACCCTTGACTCCACTCTTCTTCCGGAAAGAGCAATTGCTCCGCGTGCACCTCAATAGGCTCCGCGCCTGACGGCAGAAAGTGCACAAAAAAGCCTGTCATTCATCAAGAATGACAGGCTTTCTGCGTCATTTCCCTGATTTACGCCTGAGAGAAGCTGGACTTATCAGCGCCGCAAAGGGGACATGTGAAGTCCTCGGGAAGATCCTCGAACTTGGTGCCGGGAGCAATGCCGTTCTCGGGATCGCCGACAGTCTCGTCGTATTCCCAGCCGCAAAGATCGCATACATACTTCATGCGCAATTCCTCCTTTCTTATAGATTTATTGTGTTATGATACCGTATTTATCAGGGCGGCGGTCTCTGAAAAGCCCCCACCCGAGCCGCATTTCGTCGATAGCGCCGAGGTCGAACTCCGCCGAGATTACCGCGTCGCTGTCCCGGTCGCATTCCGCGAGAATGTCGCCGGTCTCGTCGGTGATGAAGGACGAGCCGTAGAATTTCAGCGCGGACTTCTGCCCGCCGTTTTCCTCGCAGGGCTCGACGGTCTCTGTGCCGACCCTGTTAGCGGCGATGACTGGTACAATGTTAGCCGCGGAATGCCCCTGCATTACACGGCGCCAGTGGGGCATGCTGTCCACATCGAGGATAGGCTCGCTCCCGATAGCCGTGGGGAAGTACAGAAGCTCCGCGCCCTGCACCGCCATGCACCTCGCCGTCTCGGGAAACCACTGGTCCCAGCATATCCCCACTCCTATGACCGCATACTTCGTCTTCCACACCTTAAAGCCCGTATTTCCGGGAGTGAAGTAGAATTTCTCCTGATAGTAATGGTCGTCCGGGATATGGGTCTTGCGGTAAACGCCGAGGAGCTCTCCGTCTGCGTCTATAATGGCTATGGAGTTGTAGAGGACATTCCCGTCCCGTTCATAGAAGCTTACGGGCAGCACGACGCTCAGTTCGTTCGCGATACTCCGGAAATGCTTCACCGCGTCGTTCTCCTCCGTCGGCTTTGCGAAAGCGTAGTAGTCGTACCTGCGCTCCTGGCAGAAGTACTGCCGCTCGAACAGCTCCGGGAGCAGTATTATCTGTGCGCCCTCCGCGGCAGCCTGTCTGACAAGCTTCTCCGCCAGCGTTATATTTTCGTTCACGTCCTTCCCGCAGTGCATCTGCACCGCGGCAGTCTTTACTTTTCTCATTTATTCTGTATTCCTTTACAGTGGGATCTGCTGTGTAATGCAGTGGATATTCCCGCCGCCCTTGATTATCTCTATTGCCTCTATGGGGATTACCTCCCGTTCGGAGAGCAGCTCCCGCATAATGCCGAGCGCGCGCCTGTCGCTTTCCGCGTTCTCTCCGCCGAACTGTGGGAGCAGCACGATGCCGTTCGCGAAGAAGAAGTTCACGTATGAAGCGGCAAGCCTCTCCCCGACCTCGCGGGTGTCCTCGCCCTCTTCAAACTCGTAGCCCAGAAGGTCGTGCTCGGTCACGCACACGGGGATATCGGGTATCGGGAGCTTATGGACTGTTATTTTCCGTCCCTTCGCGTCGGTGGCTTTCCCGAGCGCTTCAAGGCACGCCGCCGACAGCTCATACTGCGGGTCGCTCCTGTCGTCAGTCCAGGCGAGCACCACCTCAGCGGGGCGGATAAATGCGCAGACGTTATCGACATGCTCGTTCGTCTCGTCGTTATATATGCCGCGCGGGAGCCATATCACCTTATCGGCGCCGAGCATTTCACACAGCTTCCGCTCTATCTCCTGCTTTGTCATTCCGGGATTTCGTCCGGGGCTTAAGAGACACGCCTCTGTCGTGAGTATCGTACCCTCGCCGTCGGTGTGTATCGAGCCGCCCTCGAGCACGAAGTCCCCCGCGCTGATACAGCCGAAGCCCGCCCGCCTACAGAACTCCTCCGCCAGCGCGTCGTCGCGCTCCCAGTGGGCGTACAGCCCGTCGTAGGTGCCGCCCCACGCGTTGAACCGCCAGCTTACCCCACGCACTTCACCCGTATCGCGGTCTCTCACGAAGGTCGGAGCGGTGTCGCGCGCCCAAGCGTCGTCTGCGGGGATATCCAGCAGCGTTATATTCTCTCCCGGAAGCAGTTTTTCCGCGGCGCCGCGGGTCTTGTCGCTGACTATCACATAGACGTGTTCGTGCTTTGCTATGGTGTTGATTATCTGTGCAAAGACCTTCTGCGCGGGCTCCGCGCCGTAGCCCCACGAACCGGGACGCTCCGGGAATATCAGTATCGCCGCCTGCTGTTTCTCGAACTCGGCGGGCATATAAAAGCTCATGACAGTCTCCCCTTGAAATCCTCATACCCGAACCGCTTGACAAGCTCATAGGAGCTGCGCAGTATCCCTATTTCGGGCAGGGGCATACCGTTGAAGGTGTTGTTCTTGACCATTGTATAGAGCGCCATATCCTCAAAGCACAGCACATCTCCCTCGCGCAGCGGCTCGTCAAAGCTGTAGTCGCCGATGATATCACCGGCAAGGCAGGTGCGCGATGACAGGCGGTAGGTGTATTTCTTCTCACCGGGCTGACCGCTGTTGTACAGCGGCGGGCGGTAGGGCATTTCCAGCACGTCCGGCATATGGCAGGCGGCGGAGGTGTCGAGTATCGCGATATCCATTCCGTTATGCACGATCTCCAGCACTCTCGTGACCAGCCACCCCGCGTTCAGCACCACGGCCTCACCGGGTTCGAGATACACCTGCACCCCGTACTTCTCGGAGAACCGCTTTATCAGCGAAACAAGCCCCTCGATGTCATAACCGGGCTTGGTGATGTGATGACCGCCGCCGAAGTTCACCCATTTGCACTTGTGCAGGTACTTACCGAATTTCTGCTCCACAGCTTCCACGGTCTTTGCAAGCGGCTCAAAGCCCTGCTCGCAGAGCGTATGGAAGTGCAGCCCGTCAACGCCCTCAAACTCCGCTTCATCGAAGTTCGCAAGCGTCACACCCAGCCGCGAGAACGGCGCGCAGGGGTCGTATATCGGCTCGTCCTGCGTCGAACATTCGGGATTTATGCGTATTCCGAGGCTCTTACCCTTGCTGCGGGAGCGAAATTTCCGGAGCTGCGCAAAGGAGTTGAACACGATATGGTCGGATAATTCCGCTATGTCGCCGAACTCGCTGTCAAGGTAGGCGGGGCTGAAAACATGGACTTCGCTTTCGGCATGGCGGCAAAATTCCTCCCGCCCGAGCCTTGCTTCATACAGCCCGCTTGCGGTGGTTCCCGCGAGGTATTCCGAGATCCAAGGAGATACCGCGAACATCGAGAACGCTTTCAGCGCAAGCAGTATCTTACAGCCGGAACGCTGCCGCACATCGTTAAGGATCCTCAGATTCCGGTGCAGCGCGCTCTCGTCGATAACATAGGCTGGCGTCATGATCTCGCCCAGCTCCGTTCTCGGCAGCAGTCTTTCGTTTCTCATATCAATCTACCAATACGGGGTTTTCGTTGACCTGCCACGGCAGACCGTACTTGTTCAGCGCGTCCATATACGGGTCGGGGTCAAATTCCTCGACATTGAACACGCCCGCGCCGCTCCATGTTCCGCTTGCTATCATAGCAGTACCGATCATGGCGGGAACGCCGGTGGTATAGGAAACAGCCTGCGCGCCGGTCTCCTTGTACGCCTCCTGGTGGTCGCATACGTTGTAGATATAGATGCTGCGCTCCTTGCCGTCCTTTATGCCGCGGAAAATGCAGCCGATATTTGTCTTGCCGACAGTGCGGGGACCGAGGGAAGCCGGGTCGGGCAGCAGTGCCTTCAGGAATTTGATCGGCACTATCTCGTGCCCCTCGAACATCACGGGCGTAGTACCCAGCATACCCACGTTCTGCAGGCAGTTCATGTGGGTGAGGTAGGACTGTCCGAAGGTCATGAAGAAGCGTATTCTCTTGACATTCGGGATATTTTTCGCGAGGGACTCTATCTCCTCGTGGTGCAGGAGGTACATATCCTTCATTCCCACGCCGTCGAAGTTATACTCCCGCTTTATCTCCATGGGCTTTGTCTCGACCCACCTGCCGTCCTCCCAGTAGGAGCCGTTCGCGGAGACCTCGCGCAGATTTATCTCGGGGTTGAAGTTGGTAGCGAAGGGATAGCCGTGGTCGCCGCCGTTGCAGTCGAGGATATCTATATAGTGTATCTCGTCGAAGTAGTGCTTGAGGGCGTACGCGGAGTAAACGCTTGTTACGCCCGGGTCAAATCCCGTACCGAGCAGCGCCGTGAGCCCCGCAGCCTTGAATTTGTCATTGTACGCCCACTGCCACGAATAGTCGAAGTACGCGGTGAAGCCCTTTTCCTTGCAGCGCTTTTCGTATACCGCGCGCCACTCGGGGTCGTCGGTGTCCTCCGCCTCATAGTTCGCGGTATCGACATAGTTCGCCCCGCACTCGAGGCACGCGTCCATGATAGTCAGATCCTGATAGGGCAGAGCAACATTCAGCACGGTGTGCGGTTTGTATTCCTTCATCAGCGCGCACAGCGACTCAAAGCTGTCCGCGTCCACCGTCGCGGTGGTGAGCTTCGCGGTCGTCTTCGGCGCAAGCTTTTCGGCGAGCGCGTCGCACTTGCTCTTTGTGCGGCTGGCTATCATTATCTCGGTGAACACCGGATTTTCGCAGCACTTGTGTATGGCGACGGTCGCTACGCCGCCGCAGCCTATTACCATTAATTTCATTGTATGACCTCCGTCGTTATTCTTTTTATTTTCTTGATTCGACTTTTTTGATATCTGTCAGAACATACTTCATAGGGTCTCTGTTCTTGCGTTCGGCTCGGGATAAATAAATCATGCTTTATATGGCATATCCGGTTTCTCCTTTATGAATTTACATTATAGGCTGCCCGCATTCGCCGCAGAAATTCCCTGTTTCGGGCAGCGGCTTTCCGCAGTTGCGGCAGAATTTGGGTCTGTTGTTCGCCATTATCCCCGTCACCGGCTGCGGTATCGGGGGTATGCTCTCCCTTATCTTGTCCCACTGCGCGTCATAATCCGGCATAGCCGGCGCGGCAGGGGTAATGCTCTTAATGTCGCCGATGTCCACAGTGTCCGGCATCATACCAAAAGGCATCTCTCCCGGGCCTATACCCAGCGGCGGCACGCAGTCACCGTTAATGCTCTGCCCATTCAGCGCGTTTTCCTGTTTTTGCCGTTCGAGAGCTTCCCGCGCCGCCTGTTCCGCCTCCGCCAGCTTCTTCGCCGCATATTCCGGGTCGGACATTTTCTTTGCGAGATCCATGTGATCTATCATCTTTTGTGTCTGGTCGTCAAACGACAGCGAGACTATTCTTACCTCACAGTTTATCTCCGAGCGGGCGGTGAGCTTATCCGACAGCGTCCGGTCCAATTCCGGCGTAAGTTTCTCAAAGTCGTCTTTGGAGAGCTTGTCGCCGTACCCGGCGAGAGTTTCGTTCAGCAATGTAAGGCACATCATTTTAAGCTGCTGCCCGCGCGCTTCATCGTCCGTCCCGGCGTTGATACTTCCCGCCACCCGCACTCTCACGGTCAGACCCGGATAGTCCGACAGTCTGCACGGTACAGGGTTCGGCGTTCCGAAATTAAATCTTGTCATTTTTTGTCAGCCCTCTCTTCCTCCATCAGCATATCCTCCACATATTTCGGCAGCATGAACGCGCCCATGTGAAGGTGGGTGGTGTAGTACCACGTTTTTATGCCGCGCTCGTCCCAGCGCTTCGCGTCGAGATCCTTGAGCGGGTGGTATTTCTTTGAGGCGAACCCGAACAGCCAGTAGCCCGAGGGGCAGGTCGGTATATGCGCCTGATAAACTCTGCTTATGGGGAAGGACTTGTACGCCTTGCGGTGCATGGCGCGGCAGGCTTCCTCGTCCTCGTCGAAGAACGGGCTTCCGTGCTGGTACACCATTATCCCGTCATCGTGCAGCGCCTTGAAGCAGCTCCCGTAGAACTCCTTCGTGAACAGTCCCGCGGTATGCCCGAAGGGGTCTGTGCTGTCGTTGATGATGAGGTCGTACTCGTCCTGCTTTCCCCGCAGTACCCTGAGCCCGTCGCGGTTGATGACGGACACTCTCGGGTCGTCGAGCCCCTTTGAGTTGTCGGGGAAGAATTCCCGGCAGACATTGACGAACATCTCGTCCGGCTCCACCACGTCTATATGCTCTATCTCCTCATAATGCGACAGCTCGCGTGCCACTCCGCCGTCGCCGCCGCCGATGACCAGCACTTTCCGCACATTCGGGTGCACAGCCATAGGCACATGGACTATCATCTCGTCGTAGGTGAACTCGTCCTGCTCGGAGAAGATGACGCTGCCGTCGGAGGTAACGAACTTTCCGAACTCCGGGGACTCGAAAACATCTATCCTCTGGAAGTCGCTCGTTCCGCTGAAAAGCTGTTTTTCGACCCTTATTGACATTTTCACATTGGAAGTGTGCATTTCCGAAAACCAAAAATCCATGTGAACCTCCCTTGGCATATTATCATATCAGTACGTTGAGCTTCTCTATCTCCGGGTCCTCGGGTCCCTGCATGGAGCAGCCCTTTTCCTTCGCGTACAGTATATAATCTATTATCTCTTCCGTTATCTGCTCGCCGGGAGCGAGTATCGGT
The DNA here is from genome assembly GCA_905235805.1 of uncultured Ruminiclostridium sp. Classification (GTDB taxonomy): domain Bacteria; phylum Bacillota; class Clostridia; order Oscillospirales; family Ruminococcaceae; genus Ruminiclostridium_E. The sequence continues at coordinate 1,869 of CAJOMV010000092.1, read as the reverse complement.
ATCCCGGGCGGGTAGCACATAACGAACTCTCCGCATATCTTACCCGCCGATTCCCGTATCGGGATAAGCTGCTTGTCCGAGTAGAACGCCTTCTGCGGGGTCGCCGCGACGATAGGCGCGATGTATTCGGCGTTGTGCAGTCTCGAGACGGGTCTCGAATACAGCCGCTTTATATCCTCCAGCGCACCGACCAGTCTTTCGATATCCTGAATCCGGTCGCCGATAGAGATGTAGGCGAGGATATTTCCGATATCGCCGAATTCTATCTGAATGTCGTACTCGTCGCGCAGCAGGTCATATACTTCAATTCCCGTAAGCCCCATATCTCTCGTGTATACCGAGAGCTTGGTCACATCGTAGTCGAAGATGCTGCTGCCGTTTACGATATCCTTGCCGTAGGCGTAGTAGCCGCCTATGGAGTTTATCTCGCTTCTCGCGTACTCCGCCATGGACGAGACCTTCTCGAAGGATTCCCGCCCGCGCAGAGCGAGGTTCCGGCGGGATATGTCAAGGCTCGACAGAAGCAGGTACGACGCGCTCGTGGTCTGGGTGAGGTTGATTATCTGCTCGACGTAGCGTGTATTCACCGTGTCGTTCAGCAGGAGCAGCGAGCTCTGCGTGAGGCTTCCGCCTGACTTGTGCATGGAAATTGCCGCCATATCGGCTCCCGCTTCCATAGCGGAAACGGGGAGGTTCTCATGGAAATAGAGATGTGTTCCGTGCGCTTCATCTACCAGCACCAGCATATTATGCTCATGCGCGAGCCGCACTATCGACCGCAGGTCGGAGCATATCCCGTAGTAGGTGGGGTTGTTTATCAGCACCGCCACAGCGTCGGGATTTTCGTCCATAGCCTTTTTCACAAGGTCGGTCTCCATTCCGAGAGCTATCCCGATATGGTTATCGACGTCGGGATTTACATACACCGGCTCCGCGCCGCAGAGCACGAGCGCGTTTATCGCGCTTCTGTGCACATTCCTCGGCATGATTATCTTGTCCCCCGCCTTGCAGGCGGAGAGTATCATGCTCTGCACGGCGGAGGTAGTTCCCCCGACCATGAAGTATGCGTGCGCAGCCCCGAAGGCATCTGCCGCAAGCTGTTCTGCCTCGTAGATGACGGAGACGGGGTGGCAGAGGTTATCGAGGGGCTTCATGGAGTTTACGTCGAGGGAGACGCACTGCTCCCCGAGGAGCTTCACGAGCTCGGGATTGCCGCGTCCGCGCTTATGCCCGGGTACATCGAAGGGGACCACACGCTGTCTTCTGAATCTTTCGAGCGCCTCATACACCGGCGCCGACTTTTGTCTTTCAATATCCATAGCAGTTACTTCCATAAACAAACAAAGAGTGATACATAATCGTATCACTCTGATTAGTCTTTATCCGCAAGGCAAAATTATTCTTTCGGAATTCTGTTCGGACTATGCCGTTCTTATTGACCGTTTCACAAGTGACTGATTATAAAGTTATCATCTTATAAAATTTGAGCTTTTAACTCAATCAATAATGCAGCATTTTTCCGCTGCTCTCGGCATCTGACCCGCCTGTCCGTATGGGCTTGATTCTCTGGTCAGTACTTATTATATCATAAATGTATTTTTTTGTCAAGGATTTGTTTGCAGTCCCTTGCCCGGTGAGAGGTCGCTTGCGCTTGAGCCCTCCCCCTCCTGAAAGAGCAATTGCTTCACCTGCAATGGGGTGAGGCAGTGCCTCTCGGGAAAAATAGCAGGGCATAACGGCTGCGAGGCAGGGCGTAACAGCGAGAAGGACGTTACAGACGGAACTCAGTTTAGGCTCAAGCCCTTTTTAAAGGTGGTCTCCCCGCTGGGGAGGTGGAGCTTTTGCGAAGCAAAAGCCACAGAGGGTCAC
>CAJOMV010000091.1 GCA_905235805.1 uncultured Ruminiclostridium sp. | reverse complement strand
TATGGCAAATGATATGATCAGAATGAGCGGTATGAATTCGGGTCTCGATACCGAATCCATTATAAACGCTCTGACAGCCAACAGCAAGCTGAAGATCACCAAGCAGGAAAGAACTGTCCTCAAGTATCAGGCTACCCAGGAGGCTTATCAGGATATCACGTCCAAGATAACCGCCCTCAAGAACAAGTATTTCGATGTCCTCAACAAGGACACCAACCTGTCGGGTACCTCGATGTGGAACAAGTACTCTTCAAAAACTTATGTTGACGGCGCCGAATCGACGATCGCGGGACTTTCCGTTTCCACGAGCATCAATTCGCAGGCGGGCGACTACAAGATGAAGATCAAGACCACCGCCAAGCAGTCTACATACACGGGCAAGTCGCTCAGCGGCAACGCGAAGGTGTCCGATGACGAGCTCAGAGCTATGAAGAACCAGACCGTAGGTGTTACTGTCAATGTGGGCGGTGAGGAGAAAACCATTACCTTCACTGCCGGGAATACGCCTACCGAGAGCCGCAATAATCTCAACCAGGCTCTTGAGGACGCTTTCGGCGAGAGCAATGACTCCGTGGGAGACGCAAGCAACAAGGGTATGGTATATACCGTCCCCTCCGAGCTGAGCGAATTCTCCGAGTGGGTGAAGGATAATCCCACCATAAAAGAGCTGTATCAGAAGTACGGCGGCTCCGATAACGTATATTCGTGGGCTAACCGTGCCGTGAACAAGCAGAGTGCCGCAAGCTTCAGCGCGCCCGACGGAGATACCGCTACAAAGGAAGAGGTCTTCAAGCAGGTAGGCGATGAGTTCGCGAAGTTCAAGGAGTTCTATGCCGAGAAGTATAACGGCGCTTCGGAAGGACAGATAATATCCAGAAGCGGCAAGGGTGTCACGATCAGCGGCTTCAGCCAGATGACGACCTCCAACGCGCTCAACTTGTCCGGCGCGAAGTCCGGTACAAATACCGTTTCGATACAGGTAGGAAACGAGAAGGTAAGCGCTTCATTCCAGACTATCACCTCCGATTACTTCAAGAGTGCGGTGGATAACGGCATCATCAACGACCAGACCGGTGAGACCGTCGGCATCAGCGATACCGACAACGAGGGCAACAATATCCGCTTCACAAAGGCGACCGCCCTTGCAGAGCAGCAGCTCAGAGAAGAGGACGGAGAAAGAGAGTGGACGCAGGAGGAGATCGACGCCAGAGCCGCCGATATACGTCAGGGCTGGTCTGAGGCTGTAACTCTCTACAAGTCCGTTACCGACGATATGAAGGAGTCCGTCAGATACGACTCGTTCAAGGCGTGGAAGGAGACCGCTTCCGACACAGATATCGAAAATCTGTACCAGAGTGCTCTCGAAACACAGGAAAAGGATCTTGTGGGAAGCTGGCTCGAAAACGACAGCGGCATAAAGGAAGCGTACGATACATACAAATCGGGGCTCGCGGAGGGCGCGACAGCCGATGATATCTACACATGGGCTAAGAACTCTTCCGAGGAGGCGGTTCAGACCACCTTCGATACGCTCACCAAGAAATTCCACGGCACGTCCGATTCCGACGAGACGCTCAATGAGAAGTATACCGCATATACAGAGGGGTTGGGCGAGGACGAGACCCCCAAGAGCTTTGCAGACTGGAAGAAGGATTATCAGGAGAAGCAGAGCTATCACATGAGCAAGGACGTGTTCACGGACTCCGAGAGCAAGATGTTCACGGCGTACAAGGAGAGTGTCTACGATGAGGAGGGTGCCACCTATAACCTCACCCAGAGCAAGGTGGTCAACCACTTCACCAAGTCCGCTATCCAGAACAGCATCGGAAACCTCGAGACCGCGAGCGGAGTGAAGTTCGAGGTCGAGGTAAACGACAGCAATGTTGCCTCGATCAAGGCTTACACCGAGCGCACGGAGGGCGAGGGCGACGACGCGCATACGGTGCGCGATTATCAGGCTGCTTCGATAACAATGGCAAAGGGCAGCGCAAACTACGATACCGAAGGCATCGGCGCGACACAGGGCACCTCCTCCGTATCGCAGATATCCAATACCACCAAGATCTCCGACCTCGGTCTCACACCCGACAGCAACGGTCAGTACAGCTTCTCTGTCGGCGGTCAGGAATTCAAGTTCGACGAGAATACTACCATAAACGATATGATGAAGAAGGTCAACGCTTCCTCGGCAGGCGTAAAAATGGCGTATTCGTCGCTTGACAACGCCTTCACGCTTACCTCGTCAAGGTACGGCGTTGACAGCGCTATTGAGATCGGCGATGACAATAACGGACTGCTTTCGGCGCTCGGCTTCGAGAGCAATACCACTATAAAGAACGGCTCCAACCTCGTCATGGAGGTAAACGGTCATGAGATACAGAGCGCCGGCAACTCTGTCGAGCTCGACGGCACGACCTTCACCTTCTCCGGCAGTGAGGAGCAGGTCGGCAAGGACTTCACGATCTCCATAGGCAGAGACACGAGCGCTATCGCCGACGTTATCAAGGGCTTTATAAAGGAATACAACCAGCTCATCGACGATGTTTACAAGTATCTCGACGAGAAGCCCGAGAAGGACTACTACTTCCTCGCGGACGCGGATAAGGAAGACCTCGACCTTTCCGAGAAGCAGGAGGAAAAGTGGGAAGAGAAGGCAAAGAAGGGTCTTCTGTACCACGACAGCACAGCCACCAATGCCATGAGCAAGCTCCGTATGGCACTTATGGGCTCGGTAGAGGGACTTGACGGGAATACGTTCTCGCTCTCGTCGCTGGGTCTCAAGACCATGACCGATTACAGCCAGCACGGAAAGTTCGCCGAAATCGACGAAAAGGCGCTCATGGAGGCTATCGAGAACCACACCGACGATATCCAGAAGCTCTTCACCGACAGCGAGAACGGCATCATGAAGAAGTTCTCCGACGCTCTCAACTCCGCGGTCGGCACAACGGGCGACACAAAGGGCACGCTGATAAGAAAGGCGGGTCTCTCGACGGGAACGTCCTCGACAGACAACGAGCTTTACAACCTGATAAAGCGCACAAAGACAAATATAGCATCTCTCACAAAGAGATACGAAAATGAGCAGGACAGACTCTGGAAGCGCTATTCCGCAATGGAGTCCATGCTCGGAACGCTCAACTCCCAGCAGTCCTCGTTCAATTCGTACTTCAGCGGTATGTGATGTGATAACAAACACAGCGGCGCCGCGCGGAGCTGTCTCCGTGCGGCAGACCGCAAACAACGGAAGGAAGGTACCAAATAATGCCGTCAAACGCATATTCTGAATACAAAAAGCAGTCTCTTCAGACACTTACACCTATGGAGATAGTCGTGAAGCTGTATGATGAAGCTGAAAAGCAGATGAATCTTGCAATTATAGCTATCGGCGAAAAGAATTATGCCGTTGCCAACAAGTCGCTGCAGAAAACGCAGGATATAGTAAACGCGCTGCGTTCGGTGCTTGATATGAAAATACCGATGTCCAAAGACCTCGACGCGCTGTATGATTTCTTCAACAGACAGCTCGTTACGGCTAATGTAAAGAAAGATGTAAAGATGATACAGGAGCTGATCCCGATGTTCGCAGACCTCCGCGACGCGTTCGCACAGGTCGCGGCAATGCCTAAGGTATGACGGGGTGAGAGCCTATGAACGAAGAAATAAAGGTAAGAATAATAAATGATATGACCGAGATGACGCGGCTGACGGAGGAGTACTCCGCCGCGACCTCGGAAATACTCACAACTGATATCGACGATACCCTCGAGTCCATACTCGCGGATATCGCCGAGATAAACGATCAGATCGGCAGATACCGGGCGGATATAGATGAAGCCCGCACACTCTGCACCGAGAAGGAGTCCGAGCTGATACTCAAGATGATAAGCGGCGGACATATCCCGCTCGGTATTTCCGAGGAGCTCCGCGAGATACACAAGGTCGCGGTGAAGATGCGCTCAGGCTACATCTCGGTGCTCGACAAGGAAAAACAGGCTTCCGCACGGGTAGATGCCCGCGTCAAGGAGCTTCGCACAGAGCTGGAAAACGTCAACGCCGGCCGCCGCCAGATGACCTCCTACGGCGCAGGCTTTACCGGGATAGGCTCCTCCGCCGGAAGCTCGTTCAACAGTAAGCTGTGAGCAGCCGGTTGAGTAAAGAAAATGAGGTAGCTTTCAATGACTGCGCAGGAAAAAGTCAGATTGATCTTGGGGCTGCGTGCCGCAGGGTGGAGCGAGGAAAAGATAACCGATTTTCTACTTTTTATTGCGTCAGGAGAAGAGCAGTACAAACCCTCGCCCGATAATGATAATAAAGAATAATAACAATTCCCCGTCATTGCTGCAATGGCGGGGAATTTGTTTTTGCGTGCTTCGGCAGAATGTCTCTATTTAAATAGTATAAAACTTTTTTCAAAAAATTTTAAAAAAACTGAAACTTTTTCGCGAAACCGACTGACTGCATAAATGTAAGCAATAAAGTGGTCGGAACGCGGGTTTCGGGGAAGTTTCAAAAAAATCAGAAATTTTTGAAAAAATTTTAAAAAAGGTGAAACTTTTCTGAGACAAGCGATGACTACTTAAATGTAAGCAGCCAAAGCCGATGAACGAAAACAAGTTCTCGCGGTTATGAAATGGTCAGGTTTAGCTGATTTGTGGAAATTGTCCGATAATTGAAGATAAATTTCCAAAATATGTTAAAAATGACTATTGAAAAAACAGAGAGTATTTTGTATAATAGTTTACAGGTAATGGCAAAAAAG
>CAJOMV010000090.1 GCA_905235805.1 uncultured Ruminiclostridium sp. | reverse complement strand
TGAGTAAGTTTCCAAAACGCCGCACGGAGGCGGCGAACCGAGAAACTTACGAAAAAACAAGTTTTCCCCCAGACCCCCTTTCAAAAACTTTTATTAGCTTCGCGCTGAGCGAAAAGCATGTGCTCCTTTTCATAGATCAAATAAATCGGAGAGAAAATGGGAAAAAAGAAAACCAATAAAATATACCTGATCATCTGCGGGATAGCGTTCGTGGTAATGGTGATAGTGCTGATGTCGGAGGGCGTGGATAATATCCTCAACGCACTCGCACAGCTCAATCCTCTGTTCCTGCTCATGGCTGTCGGGTGTATAGTCGTGTACTGGTTCGGGGAGGCTGCGGGACTTCACCTCGCCGCCAAAAGCCTTGACGAGAAGATGACCTTCAAGACCTCCCTGCTCGTCACCATGATAGGACAGTATTTCAACTGCATCACCCCATTCGCCTCGGGCGGTCAGCCTATGCAGATTTATACCTACTTCAAACGTGGAATGTCACTCGGCTCCGCCATGACCGCCCTGCTGAGCCGCTTTATCGTGTATCAGTTCACGCTTACCCTCTATTCGGTGGTATTCCTGATATTCAAGCTTCCAATGTTCACCGAGGGAGAGCTGAAACCGCTCACCTTCCTCGTGATAGTGGGATTTGTGATAAATACCTTCGTGATAGTACTGCTTTTCATGCTCGCTTTCTTCCGGGCGGCTACCACAAAGCTCGCCCACGGCATCATCGCGCTTCTCGGCAAGATAAAGCTGATAAAGCACCCCGAGGACAAGCGCGAATACATCGACAAGGAGCTCGACCAGTACTACGAAAACTTCCTCTTTATAAAAAGCCGTCCTTTAATGGTGCTGAAAATGTTCCTCATCACGGTCGTACAGCTTCTGGTCTACTTCTCCATTACTTACGTCATCTACCTCGGCTTCGGTATGCACGAGACGGATTTCTTCACGATAATCGCGTGTCAGGCGTTCGTACTGATGATATCGGGCTTTGTACCGCTTCCCGGGGCAATGGGAGCCGCTGAGGGCTCATACGCGGCATTCTTCAAGGGCATATTCGGGGACTACTATACCGGCGTTTCCACATTTATCTGGCGATTTCTCACCTTCTACCTACCCATACTTATCGGCATAGTGATAAACCTCCGCATGGCAAAAAGCGGAGTTGACCTCTCCGACGCAGAAACCGATCTGAAACAGGAAGAGCTGAAATAAACCAAGCCCACCATTCGCAGTGAATGGCGGGCTTTTGTATTGCTTCTCTCTCAATAGGCGCAGAGACTTTCCCGCTGCAAGGCGAAGCAATTAAAAGCTTTAGGGGGTGGGAGAGGGAGTGGGAGAGAGGGGGTGCAGGGGGAGGGAGGCGGCCCTTTCACCGAAAGGGTCCCTTCCTTCCCCTCTTCCTTCCTCCCCCGCGGCTCGAGCGCAAGCGACTCTTTCTACACTCCGCTGTAGTAATGGGCGAGTATCTGTTCTGCGCTCTTCCCGGCTTTTGCCATTGCGTTGGCTCCGTACTGCGACAGACCGGCTCCGTGACCGTGACCATGGGTGGTGAAGGTGAATATCCCGTCGGTATAGCTGACCGTGAACGCCGTCGAGCGCAGCCCGAAAATGCGCCATATATCCCCGCCGGAGAAGGTGTTTTTCCCTATGCTGACCGAGATGACATAGCCGTCCTCGTTCGTGCGAAGCCCTGAGAACCATTTTGCGGGGTCTGCCGGTATCTCTATATCCGGGTCGTACCGTATCAGTGCGAGCCGCGCTTCCTCGGAGCGCATTTCGTTCACGCACTCACAGTTGACAAATTCACGGTCATGGAGGCTGTCGGCAGCCTTCAGATAATCGAGAGAAACTCCCCACACATACTCCGACGGACAGGTGCGTCCCGCGCTCACGGAGTGATACACCGCGTATATCGGCTCTCCGTCCTGTGTGAGAATGTGACTTCTCCCGTACTGCGCCGCAAGCTGTATCTTCTCCCGGAACAGCTCATAGTCCGCGCCGTACTCCTCCTTGCGCTTCTCGGGAGTGTAGTACGGCTGGCAGAGCTGCGGGTCGTCGGAGATATCCGCGCCGTCGGGGAGCTTGCCGCTTCCCGACAGGTTCAGCATAAGCCGCATGGCGTATGTCGCTGCGGCTGCCGCCTGCGCTTTAAGCGCCTCGAGCTCATAATCTATCGGTATCTGCGCGGCTATGCAGCCCTCTATGTATTCCTCGGCGCTCACAGTCACGATGCCGCCGCTTTCCGTCAGATAAACGCTGACCGTATCCGGGAATGCAGCCGCAGTCTCCCCGGAAACGGGTGCCGCTGCCGCCTGCCACCCGCCGCACAGCAGCGGCAGCGCGAACGTCGCCGCCGCAAACATCACCAGAATTATAAGCATGTCCTTCATTTTAGCGCTCCTTTTGTCACATTCATAAATTCTGTTTAATTATATTGACTTTGCGGGAAAAATATACTATAATATAATGGTATCACTTGAAAGAAGGCTGAAAATGAATAAGTTTAACAAAATTGCCCCGATATTCCTTCTTGTCGGCGTTCTGCTGGCAGCGGGACTGAGATTTTTCCAGTATGTCAGCATAATGGACTATGACACCGGCTTCTTCACCCGCAACGGTGAGACCGCCGGGCTCCTTATATATATCCTCATGGCAATAGTCGCTGTCGTTTACGTCATTCTGCTGTTTGCAGACAAAAAGGGCGGCGCTGCGGCATTCACCGTCTCCACCGACGGAATGGGCAGCCACGCCACACAGGTCATCGGCATTGCGGAGCTTATAAGCGCGTTCATCATAGTGTGGGGACTTATCTCTCCGTCGGATATCACGACACTGCGAATGATATGCTCCGGCGGCATAGCTCTGATATTGCTCGTTTCGGGATTTTTGATGCTCAAGAACACAGTTCCCCCGACTGTCACCGGACACATAAAGCTCGCGGCGGCGGCTGTTACCTACTTCCTCATCGCGGAGCTGTATGAGAGCGACCTGATACTTATGCGGCGCTCCGACAAGCTGATAGTCATGCTGTCATATCTGCTGACAGGCGCGTTCTTCGCCTCCTCAGCGAGGGCATTCTCCCGACTGGAGACTGTGCATTCCCGAATGAGGGAGCTCATCACGTCGGGACTTACCTTCATTATATGCGCCGTCCATACCGTCCCGAAAATACTCGCTTACGCCTTCGGCGGCTCGGCGGTCACGGGAATGTCCGGCATAGACGCCGTCACAGCCGCGGGAATGCTGCTGTCGGGAGCGTTCATCGGCACCATATATTTCACGGCAAAAACAAAGGATATCATTCCCGTTGTTTATGAGGAAGAAGAGAAGGAAAAGAAGAAAAAAGACGACGAAGAATAATAATTGCCCCTCGGTCTGTTAAAGAACGAGGGGCATCATTATGTCATAAAATGGCAGCAATATGACCGCATATCGCGAAAACCTCTCCGCATAATAATCATGAAAGGAATGATATTATGCAGCAAAGAGTACCATACGGCGAAAAGCCGCAGATACCGCTCGGGCTGGGGTACGCGCTGGCAGAGAACACCGCGGCTCTGAAATACTTTGCGGAGCTTTCCTCAGAGCGCCAGCAGCAGATAATCGACCGCACCGGGAATATAAACTCACGCGCGGAAATGCGCAATTTCGTACGCAACATGACCGGCATGAGCCCCCTTAAATAACAAATAACGCCTCCCGCGCGGGAGGCGTTATTATCTTGTTTCTTTATCTTACTTTCTCTTCTTAGCTATTACAACAGCGCCTGCTGCTACGACCGCAATACCTGCAGCTGCAGCTACATCTGCGATACCTGTGTCAGGCGAGCCCTTGGAGGAGGTAACTGCCGCTGTGGTGTCACCTGCTGTTGCTGCCGCGGAAACGTCGGCTGCGGGAGCCGCTTCCTCAACAGTCGCGGTATCTGCGCCGCTCGAAGCCGCGCCTGCTGCGATAGTGATGTTGCCGTATCCGTCGAAGGAAGCGATGAGGTTGCCGGACTTGTCATAGGTCTCCATGCCTACAACTTCCATTTCGGACATATCGTTGCCCCACTCCTGGATACCGATCTGGATATATCCGCTCGCGTCGCTGAGGACCTCGGGATAAACGCAGTTATCGTCTGTTATCTGAAGTGTAGCCTTGTAGGTGTAGTCGCCGACCTTTTCGAGAAGGACAGGTGCCGTAGTATCCTGTGTCTCAAGCTCGAGGTCATCGTCAATAACTCCCCAGAAGCTGCTGGTCACCCAGTTATGGTCAGCGGGAGTAATGGAAGTCGGACCGCAGGAAACATAGAGCGCACCGCCTGTGCCGCCCTCGAACCAATCGGGATCCGCTGCCTTTATTGTAACGGAATAGGAACCGAGCTGCGACCAGTCGATACCGTAATCAACGTCCATATCGGGGCAGAAAACTCTTACCATCCAGTTGCCTGTACCGAAGTCACAGCCGTTAGCTGCCTGATCCGGAACTACGAGAGCCGCGCCTGCGGATACCGAGAGAGCTGCCGCAGCTGCCAGAGAAGCGGAAGCTGCTGCTATTTTCTTGAAATTCATAATAGATTATCCTCCTTAATTTTTCACGCATACGCACAAACGTACTGCGTCTGTCAATAGTTATTATACCGCTAAACCGCCCTTTTGTCAATGATTTTTTTGATTTTCGCAGAAATTGACTGCAAATAAGCAAAAAAATACGGGCTCTGTGACAGAGCCCGTATTGTATTTGTTTTTGTCGGAAAAATTACTTTCTCTTCTTAGCTATCACGAGAGCGCCTGCTGCTGCAACTGCAAGACCTGCAACTGCTGCTACATCAGCGATACCTGTGTCAGGAGAACCCTTGGAGGAGGTAACTGCTGCTGTTGTGTCGCCTGCTGTTGCTGCGGGAGCCTCAGCTGTTGTGGAAGCTGTTTCCTCAACTGCGGTCGTTGTAACTGTCTCCTCTGCTGCTGCGGGAGTTTCCTCAACCGCTGCGTCAACGGAAGCTGCGCCTACGGGTGCGAGCGAGCACTTACCTGCTGCGTCCCAAGCGATGAGAGCGTTGCCGGAAGCGTCCTTTACTGTCATGGAGTCAACCTTCATTGCCCACCATGTAACACCGGACCAGTCCTGGACAGCGATCTGTACGAGCTGTGCGTTGTCAACTACATAGTTATCTTCGTCAACAGGGCAAACTGCCTTGTATGTATAGTCGCCGACCTTTTCGAGAACGATGTCTCTTGTATCATCAACTGTATCGAGCTCGAGATCCTCATCAACAACGCCCCAGAATGCTTTAGCGTTCCAGTTATGTGTTACGTTGCCCTCTGCCTGGCTGGAGAGAACGATCGCGCCGCCGAAGCCGCCGTCCCAGTCGTCACGGGAGTAATCGGGGTTCTGATCGTCAACAACGAAGATAACTTCGATGGTGTCAGCCTTGGACCAATCCACGCCGTAATCGATAACTGCCTTCTGGGAAGTGTCACGCTCACCGTTGGAATAGCCGATAGGCATCCAGCTTGCTGCTGCGCTGTCGAAAAGGAGAAGACCGTTCTCGTCCTTGATATCCTCGACTTCGATGAGTTCGGCACCTGCAACTGCTGTGATTGCGGAAGCTGCGAGAGCTGCTGCTGCGATACCTGCAATAACTTTTCTGAATTTCATAGTATTTTATCCTCCTTAAAATAGGCATATTTTCTGCCCGTTCAACCTATATTATATAATATTGCCTTTACATAATCAATTGACATTTTGCACAAATTTCACAAATTTTGCGATATTATTACTCTGCATTATCACTTTTTGTCACATTTTATCAATTACTGCGCCGTCAGCTCCAGCCGTTCTCGGTGGCGTAGCTGTATGTGATCTCCTTGTCAGCTGCGGGGGTGATGCCCTTGGCGGCGAAAAGCTCGGAGACGGTCACGAACTCAAAGCCCTGCTCCAGCATCATCGGGACAGCCTGCCGCACCGCTTCGGCGGTCTTTTCGTTGTCCTTCGCGTCGTGCATGAGGATAATGCAGCCCTCGGGGCATTTCTCGGTCAGGAACCTCACCCGCTTTTCCACGCTCACCCTGTCCTCCCAGTCGTTGCAGCCTATCCCGGCGATGAACGGGAGGTCTATGGTGTCGTACATGGTCGTGTTGACGGCAATGTACGGCGGACGGAAGAACTTCGGGTATTCCCCGACGTACTCATATATCAGCTCCGACGTTCTCTCCATTTCGTCCGCTATATCCTCCGCGGACATCTGATCCATATAGCTGTGGGTGAAGCTGTGACTGTTTATCTCGCAGCCGAGGGAATGCGCCCTCTGCATGGCTTTCGCGCTCTCAGGGTCGATGTTCTGCCCTATCACAAAGAAGGACGCTTTTATCCCGTATTCCTCGATAACGTCAAGTATCTCGTTCGTCACTCCCGTATTCGGTCCGTCGTCGAAGGTGAGCGCTATCACCTTTTTCCCGGCAAGCTCCTCCGCCGTTCTCACACTGTTCTCCCCCTTCGGGTATTCTTCTGTCTCCGCAGGCGTGGTGTCCTCTTCGGTCACCGCTTCCGACTCCCGCGTGGTCGTCTCTGTCTCTGTCACTGTCGCCGCTGCCGCGCTTTCAGTCTCCGTCGGCATCGGCGGCGCGGTCCCGGCGGACGCGGCACCACCGCCGCAGCCTGCCGTAAATAATGCCGCGGCTGTTATCACCGCGGCTAAGCATATCCGGTATTTTCTCATCATTCGTTCCCGTCCCTGTTAAGCTCGTCTATCAGCCGCTCCCGCAGTGAGGAATAATACAGCGGGAACAGCGCGTCCGCACACCCGAGCAGGAACATATTGCGGTTATTTATCGCTGCGAGCTCATGCCCGTAGGTATATACCCATGTACGGAACCACTCCGTGTCATACTGCGGCTCCGCCTTCTTCGTCCTCGCGAGCCACGCGGCGGACTTATAGCTGAGCGAAACGATGTTGTCGGGATTGGAGAACCCGTACTCCCCCAGCATCTCATACACCGCGCGTATCTGCCCGTCCTTCACGGTGCTCCTGTCGGCGTCGCGCCGCGCGAACGGCAGCCTCACCGCGAAGCTGTAGCGTATTATCTCCTGCACCTCCGCGAAGGTGTCCCCCGCCATTTCCCCGATATTGCCGCGTTCGAGCGACAGTCCGAGGTTGCGGAAGCACTCCGTGTCGGTGATATCGCGGAGCCCTATCTTGAACAGATCCTTGATGTTGATATTGTAGAAATCCTCGTCAGCCACAAGATAACAGTACTTGAGGGCAAGGAACAGCGATTCGGAGGCGCTGTCCACAATATCCACGAGCTTCTGTTCGATATCCTCGTCGTTCAAGCTCTCGTCCTCCGTCTTATATTCCGTAAGTCAGTTTTTCATAATCGGGCACCGGCATGGGTCTCGCGAAGAAGAAGCCCTGCGCCATATTGCACCCGAGCTTTGTCAGGAGCACTGCCTGCTCCTTGGTCTCGATGCCCTCGCATATCGTGCGTATCTCCAGCGCCGCCGCCAGCGATACCACACAGCCGATGATGATGCTCGCGCTCTCATGCTCGTCGGCATTTTCGGTAAGGAAGGAGCGGTCTATCTTCAGCACGTCCACCGGCAGGTCCTTCAGCATATTCAGCGAAGAATATCCCGTACCGAAATCGTCTATGGAAACGTGGAAGCCCTTGCTCTTTATTTCCCTGAAAATATCACAAAGGATATCCATATCCTCATACGCGGCACTCTCGGTTATCTCTATCTCGAAGTATCTTGTATCGACCTCGTACTTCTCGCACATTGCCGCAAGCTCGTCAACAAAGCCGGGGTGGTGGATATGCGTTCTCGACATATTCACCGAGATCACCTTCGGCTCATAGCCCATTGTGACGTACTTTTTCTGGAGCTTGCAGACCTCCTCGAACATATAGTAGTCTATCTTGTTCACAAAGCCGTTCTTTTCAAACAGCGGTATGAACTCCCCAGGAGGTATCAGCTTACCGTCGTGCTGCCAGCGCACAAGCGCCTCCGCACCCACGACGCGGTTGTCATCGTCCAGCCCGAACTTCGGCTGTAAGTACACAAGAAACTCTCCCAGCGCGAGAGCGTCCTCCATGATGTCCTCGATGCGCTTCTCGCGGCGTATCTTCTGAAGCATTGAGCTGTCGAAGAAAGCGTATCTGCTCTGCTTGCTGCCCTTTGTGGACTCTCTCGCCATATCCGCTCTGTCCGCGGCAACGCGGGAACGTATGGTCGGCTCGTCTATCTTATATATGCCCACCGATATCGACAGCCTTACCTCCGTTATCTGATAGTAAACGTCCGCGATTATCCTCTCGGAAAGGTCGATGAGCTCCTCATTCTCGTTGTACTCCGCCATTATGTAGAAGAGGTCGCCCGTGCTGCGCGCGAAGAACTCTCCCGCGCGGAGGTTCCTCTTTATGATATCGGAAAGTCTCTTGATTATCTCATTTCCGCCCTCAAATCCGAACATATCGTTGACTGCCTTGAAACGGTCAACGTCCAGCGACATCAGCGCGTGTCCCGTGGCGGTGTCCTTCATCGCCGAAGCGAAGCGCTCCCTGAAGCGCGGTATCGTCTCATGTCCCGTGATCGGGTCAACATATACCTGACGGAGCGAGGAGTCCACCGCGTCGGTAATTTCCTCGGAAATGCGGCGCATTCTCATGGCTATCATCAGCGAGCTTACGATGATGAGCAGAGCCATTACTCCGATAGCGGCGACCGTGAATATGATGAGCGAGTCGAAGGACGACATTACCTGCCTGTTTGGGATTATCGCCGCGAACGTCCATGCCCTGCCCTCCAGCGGGGCAAACGCCGCATAATAATTCTCCGCGTTCAGCGATATCTCCTTGAAGGAGATGTCACCGACACTGTTGAGAACGTAGGATATCTCGCTTGCCGCAGCGCTGTTCTGCGGGAGCATGGACAGAAGATTTCCGCCGTACTGCAATCCCGCCGCGTTGTCGTTAGCCGAGCTGTAGAGCACGTTCCCCGAGGCGTCGAGTATGAAGTAGCAGCTCGTGTCCCCCCCGATATCCACCAGCCCGAGGTCCGCAAGCTTCAGCGGTACTATGTCCGCCGTGAGCACTCCCCTTACGGAGCCGTCGGAGTTCAGCACGGGTATGGAATACATATCCACGATGTGACCGTCAAAGTCGCAGTTCGTGTGCGCGTACAGCGAATCCTCCCCCGCAAGTCCGTCGCGTATAAAGCCTCTTGCCGAGGTGTTGGAGGACTTGCCGCTGCTGCTGACGCTGATACCGTCAGTGCGGGTGAAGCCGATATGCCTGAATCCCGTATTCATGGCGATAGTCTTGCATATTTCGAGCACCTTCGCCTTATCGTTCGGGTCCACTCCCTCGAATTCCGACACAACGCCGCGGAGGACTGCCATATTGGAATCGAAGTAAGCGTTCACGGTATTAGCGTTGCCCTTTGTGGCGTTGAGCACGGAGGTCTGCGCGTAGCCGTCAACGAGTCTCGACACGGACGGCACATAGATCATCATCATTACGGCGGCGGCTATGGCAACAAACGCAAAAATACCGACGAACAGGTATTCTGCCGACGTAATACTGTCTTTTATCTTGTCGATCTTTTTGTCCATAGGTGCTCACCGCCCTTCAGCCGGTCTTACAAAATACGGCACCGCGCCGGAAAACGTGTCGCGCGGTGCCGCCGTTATTACTGCAACTGCCCGGATATCTTTTCGGAAAGCTCCGCAAACGGCTGCTTGAACCACTCGCCCTCCGCGTGCTTTATCATTATGGTATCTTCCTCGGCGATGCCAAGTTTTTCCATATTTATCGAAAAGTCGGTGATCAGGTAGAATTTCCAGTTATAAACATCTCTCTGGAGAGCTATCATCTCTCTGAGACGCTCATAGGTGCAGTTCTTACTTGCGTTGTCACGCCCGAATACCACTATTGTCAGTATTACCCGCGAAGGACGCTCCTCCTCGGGAGTATCGTTAAGTCTGATGCCGACGTCGTCGATAAGCTTTGAGGTCTTATCGAGCATAGAGCAAGCGCCGCCCGCTTTTGAGCCGACGCACAGCTTCGGAAGCTTTATCTTTTCTATGGGGGTATTTACTATCTTTATTTCCTCACCGTCATTGAACGAGATAGCGGAGACATGTATCTCCTTTTGAGTCTTTCTTACCTCGGACACAAAGCTCTTCAGGGCTTTCAGCGCTTCATCGGTGTGTCCCGGCGTGGCGAGTGCATAATCAAACGCAAACAACAGAAGTTTGAGATCGTCTTTCATAGTTTCCTCCGTTTTACAAGCGATCTTCGGTTCACGGCAATGGGATTTCGCGGTTACCGAGACGGCAAATGACCATTTCTGAATTTACTTATAATTATTATATCATCTCAGCAAAAAAAAATCAATAGTTTTCTTAAATTTTCTACCAATATTTTTGTCATCTTCGAGTTTATTTTTTGATATTTCAACAAGAAGTAATTACAGCTTGTCAAACAGCGGGCGCGGGCTATGCCCGGAAGAATATTACTGCCGCGAGGCAGGGACTTTTCAAAAAGAAGGACGTTACAGACGGAATCGGGTGCGCGGGCTCCGTGCAAAAAAGTCCCCGTGTACTTGCGTACACGGGGCGAAAAAATAAAGGAGATAAGTTATGAAAAAAATGAAATGATGCAATTTCGGAGAAGTGACCTTTCAATCACCTTTTTAATTATAGCACTGTCATATTTTTATTGCAATAGTAAAAATGAATAAACTTATCCTGATTATTTTGTGCAATTCAGAATAAATCTGGCGATTTTCGATTACAGTTTTGTGCAAAAATGCCGTCAGATGTGGCTCTGACGGCATTTTTATTCCGTTGGTTTATCAGCCCTCAGCTTCGGAGTACTTGGGCGCGTTGGCGATTACGTCAGCCTCAAGGTTGGACGGGAGCTGCTCATAACGGGCAAACTCCATTGTGAACCAGCCCATGCCCTTGGTCATCTGACGAATGACCATAGCAAGGTCGCCCGTCTCCGCCATAGGAAGCTCCGCGTCTACCTCGGTAAGACCGTCACCCACGGGGTTCATGCCGAGCACAGCGCCGCGGCGCTTGTTCACGATACCCATTATGTCGCCGGTGTTGTCGTCCGGAACGGTGAACTTCATCAGTTCTATCGGTTCAAGCAGGCAGGGAGAAGCCTGTGCAAGTCCCGCCTTGTATGCTAAGTGAGCCGCCATTTTGAACGCCTGCTCCGAGCTGTCTACCGGGTGGTATGAGCCGTCGAACAGCGTCGCCTTCAGGCGTACGACCGGATAACCCGCGAGAACGCCGTGAACTATGCTCTCCTGAAGTCCCTTTTCTACCGCCGGGAAGAAGTTCTTCGGCACGCTTCCGCCGAATACGCGCTCCTCGAATATCAGCTCCTCGCCGTCATGAGGCTCGAATTCCATTTTAACGTGACCGTACTGACCGTGACCGCCGGACTGCTTCTTGTGCTTTCCTTCCACGGAGACCTTCTTGCGGATAGCCTCGCGGTACGCGATAGTCGGGTCGCTGAGGACAACGTCAACGCCGAACTTGTTCTTGAGCTTTGCTACCGCGGCGTCGATATGCTGCTCGCCCAGACCGCCGAGAACGCGCTGGTGGGTCTCATGGTTATGCACATAGCTCAAGGTATGATCTTCCTCGAGAAGTCTTCTGATAGCAACGCTTATCTTGCCCTCGTCGTTCTTGTCCTTTGCGGAGACCGCCTTGAAGAAGCACGGAACGGGGAACTCAATGGGAGCGAGCGAGAATACGTTGGAGGAGTCGCAGAGCGTATCGCCCGTGTTCGCGTCGTCGAGCTTGGTGAGCGCTACGATATCCCCCGCGTATGCTTCGATCATCTCTTCCTGCTTCTTGCCGCGGAGCGCGAGCATCTTGCCGAACTTCTCGCTCTCGCCCGTTCTCGCGTTGACCATATCTACCTTCGCGGTCAGAACGCCGGCTACTATCTTGACAAAGCTCAGCTTACCCACGAACGGGTCTGCCAGAGTCTTGAAAACGAACGCCGCGAGGGGCATTTCCTCGTTGTAGTCCACGATCTCGTCCTTGCGCTCGTCGGGCGACGGGAGCATGTATATCATGGTGTCCAGTATCTTGTCGATGCTCTCCATTTTCTCGGCGGCACAGCATACTACGGGTGTAATAATACCCTGATCCACGCCGTCGTGGAGTCCCTTGATTATCTCGGCTTCGGTGAAATCCTCACCCTCGCTCTCGAAGAACTTCATCATGAGCTCCTCGTCTGTCTCCGCGATAGCCTCCGCCATTGCGGCGCGAAGCCCCTTGATGCGGTTCTCGGAGGCGGGCATTTCCACTTCGGTCGCCTTGCCGCCGGCGTAGGAATATGCCTTCATTTCCAGAAGGTTGATGTAGCTCTCCACCTTGCCGAACTTATCGAAGGGAACGATTATCGGGCACACGGAGGGTCCGAAATTAGCCTTGAGATCCTCGAGGACACGGTAGAAGCTGGAGTTTTCCTCATCGAGCTTTGTGATGACGAACATTGTCGCCTTGCCCTGCTTCTTTGCCTCGCGGTAAGCCTTTATGGTGCCGACCTGAACGCCGTCCTTCGCGGGAACGGTGATAACTACGGTCTCAGCGGCTCTGATACCCTCGTACATACCGCCGATGAAATCGAACTGACCGGGAGTGTCAACGATATTTATTTTAACGTCCTTCCATTCAGCGTAAGCTATGGAAGTATTGAGCGAGACCTTTCTCTTTATTTCGTCGGGGTCATAGTCGCACACGGTATTTCCGTCGGCGATCTTGCCCTGTCTGTCCGTACCGCCCGCGGCGAAGATCATAGCCTCGGCAAGGGAGGTCTTTCCGCTTGCTCCGTGTCCCGCAAGAACGATATTGCGAATGTTTTTGCATTTGTAGGTCTTCATTATGTATCCCCCTGTTTATTTCTCCGCGGTGCCGGAAAGCACGGCGGGATAATTGGTTCAGCAATCGCTAAGTTATATTATACACTATTTTTCCGAAAAAATCTATACTTTTTTTGTGAATAAACAATTATAAGTGTAGAAATATCGCATTTATTTTTATGCACATTCAACAAAGAAATGAAGCAAAATCCAAAAATTGAAAGATGCTTGACTATTTACTCGAAAAATGCTATAATATATTGTATTTATACAATTATAAATAAAGAATTAACGGAGGTAACACAAAATGACAGTCACAAAGGACACTCTTATAGGCGAGATCTTACAGGAAAACGCGGAGGCTGCGGCTCCCTTCTTCTTTGAAATGGGAATGCACTGCCTCGGCTGTCCCGCTTCTCTCGGCGAGACGGTAGAAGAAGCCTGCATGGTACACGGGACCGATGTGGACGAGCTTATAGCCAACCTCAATGAGGCTCTCGCGTAAGTGATAAAGCTTGACGACAGGCTCGCGGCGATAGCGGCGCTCGTCCGTCCCGACAAGCGGATATGCGATGTCGGGACGGATCATGCGCTGCTGCCGTGCTACTTATGCGAACACGGCGCGGAAGAGGTCATAGCCTCGGACATCAACGAACACCCGCTTGAAGCCGCCCGAGCCAATATCGAAAGGTACGGCTTCACCGGACGCATTGCGCTGACGCGCTCGGACGGTCTTAAAGATATCCCGCCGTGCGGCGATGTCATCATCGCGGGAATGGGCGGCGAGCTTATCGCCGAGATCCTCTCGGGCTGCACATTCATCACGCCCGACACGCGCTTCATACTCCAGCCCATGACCAAAGAGCCTGTTCTCCGCCGGTATCTGTACGCCAACGGCTTCGAGATAACGCTCGAAAACGGCGCGTTCAGCGCCGGGAAGGCATACACGGTCATGCTCGTACGTTACACCGGCGAAAAGCGGGATATTGACGCAGCTTTCGCGTATTTCGGGAAAAATACCGACAAACGCTACATCAACAAGGTAAATTCGCAGCTTCGGAAGCTTGCAATGGGTGACCCGGTGCTGCTTGACATCATAAAGGGGGAAACACCATGACAGTCGGCGAGGTCTATGATTATCTCAACACGATCGCACCGTTCCGCACACAGGACGATTTTGACAACTCCGGGCTGCTGATAGGCAGCCGTGACACGGAGGTATACCGTATTGCGGTATGCCTCGACATCACAAACGATGTTGTGGAGGAATGCGCGCGTGTCGGAGCGCAGCTCATCGTTTCACACCACCCCGTAATATTCAACAAGATACGCAGTCTCAACGAGAACAGCACTGTTTACAGACTCATACAGCACGATATCGCCGCTGTATGCAACCACACCCCGCTCGACATGGCGAGGGGCGGTATCAGCGACGTGATGTATGAGCTCATGGGCTTCGGCGACCCGAAGAACTCCCCCGTCCTGCACCAGATATACCCCGACAAGAACATAGGCTACGGACGTATCGCCTACCTCGATTTCGAGATAAGCGCGGACGGGCTCGCAGAGACCGCCAAGAACGTATTCTCCTGCAAGGGTATCAAATATGTGGACGGAGGCAGGAGCATAAAGAGCGTCGCGGTGTGCGGCGGTGCGGGCAACGACGAGGTCTATCGCTGCATAGATATGGGCATTGACGCGATAATCACCGGCGACGTAAAGCACCACGCCTTCGTGGACGCATACAACGTCGGCGTTACAGTCATAGATGCCGGACACTACGCCACCGAGAACATCATAGTCTCCAAGCTTATCCAGAAGCTCTCCGCCAAGTTCCCCGAAAGCGAGATCTTCGAGCCCGCCGCTAACGCCGAGCTCTGCAAGTATATTTAGCCGCTTACGCTCGAGCCGGCGGCTGGCGCCGCGCAAAGGGAAAGTGGGTTCCCTCCCTCCCCCTCTCTCCCTCTCCCACCTTCCGGAAAGAGCAATTGCTGCACCTGCGCGGACACACTCACTGCCTCACCCGGAAGGGCGCTTGCAGGGCATTACGGCTGCGAGGCAGAAAGTGACAAAAAAGCAGGACGTAACAGACGGTACTCAGTTTAGGCTCAAGCCCTTTTTAAAGGGCTTGCCGCCGGAGGCACTCGAGCGCCAG